>SKUL01000021.1 GCA_007129985.1 Flavobacteriales bacterium | reverse complement strand
ATTTCCTGTGTTGGATTGGAGCCCGACGAGGATGCCAGAAAAAGAGCCGCCCAAAAAGGAGTAGAAGTCTATCCTTCTGAGCACCTCGGCTCACTGAAAGACTACTTCGGCGTCATCACCCTGTGGCATGTTCTGGAGCACACCTACGACCCCATCCAGACCTTAAGGGAGCTTCAATCGAAACTTGTTCCACGTGGAACCATCATCGTCGCCGTTCCGAATTACAAGTCCTTCGACGCACAACATTACCGCGAGCACTGGGCCGCTTATGACGTACCCCGACATCTTTTTCACTTCTCACAAAAATCCATGCAGCACATCGCTGAGGAAATTGGGATGCACGTTGCGCAAACCATCTCTATGCCCTTTGACGCTTTCTACGTTTCGATGCTGAGCGAGAAATACAAAAACGGAAATATGCTTTCCGGTGTATTCCGGGGAGCTCAGTCCAACCTGAAGGCCATAAGTAGTGGAGAATGGTCGAGCCTTATCTACGTTTTGCAAAGTAAGGACGAAAAACAGCCCATTTTCGCATCAACCGGCCCCGCTGGTATCTGATGATTCATTTTTTCTGAAGCCCCGGAATTGAGCGCAGCGCCTTATTCATCTCTTTTTCAATTTGTTGTTTATAGATTTGCTTCAGGCGTCCACATTTTCCTGACCGATAAACATCGCATCAGTCTGCATCAAAGTGAGTAGCTTTGTCGCTCCAAAACAATTCAAGATGATTGAAACGACCCTTCCCATTTCCGCCGAACTGAAAGAGCTCGGAATAAAGCAAAGCAACGCCGGGTGTTCTACCGGACAAAAATTCTTCGCTTCGTGCGATGAAATACAAAGTTCATCACCTGTGGATGGGCTGCACATCGGTTCCGTTCAAGGGGCCACCCGCGAAGATTACGACCGGGTCATGACGACTGCTATGGCCGCTTTCAAAGAATGGCGACTTGTGCCCGCACCCAAAAGAGGTGAGATTGTTCGGCAATTTGGCGACGCTTTGAGAGAGCACAAAGACGCCCTGGGAAAACTGGTGTCGTACGAAATGGGTAAATCTCTGCAGGAAGGCCTGGGAGAGGTTCAGGAAATGATAGACATCTGCGACTTTGCGGTTGGCCTTTCGCGACAGCTATACGGGCTCACCATGCACTCCGAACGACCCGGACACAGAATGTACGAGCAATATCATCCGCTGGGTGTGGTTGGTATCATTTCGGCGTTTAACTTTCCGGTAGCCGTTTGGTCGTGGAACGCTGCCCTCGCATGGGTGTGTGGAGACGTGTGCGTATGGAAGCCCTCCGAAAAAGCACCGCTGTGCTCTATTGCCTGCCAGAATATTTGGAACAAAGTAGCGGAGGCGAACAAGCTACCCGAAGGAATTTCGTGCATCATCAACGGCGATTACAAAGTAGGGGAATACCTCAGCCACGACAAAAACGTGCCCCTGGTTTCCGCTACGGGCTCAACCCGCATGGGTCGCATCGTGGGTGCGGCCGTTGCGCAACGTTTGGGTAAATCACTACTCGAATTAGGCGGAAACAACGCCATCATTATTACACCCAACGCCGACCTTAAACTCACCATCATCGGGGCCGTATTTGGAGCGGTTGGAACAGCCGGCCAGCGCTGTACCTCTACCCGTCGCCTTATCATTCACGAGAGCATCTACGATACCGTGGTAGAGAAACTCAAGGCCGCTTATGCGCAACTCAAAATTGGCTCTCCTTTGGATGCCTCAAAACACGTAGGGCCCCTGATTGATAAAGATGCTGTTGCTACCTATGAAAAGGCCATTACCCAGGTAAAAGAGCAGGGAGGCAACATGATTGTAGAAGGCGGTGCGCTGAGTGGTGCCGGCTACGAAAGCGGATGCTACGTTCGTCCGTGCATTGCAGAGGTAAACAACAACATGGAGATTGTTCAGGCTGAAACCTTTGCACCGATACTTTACGTGATGAAATACAGCACGCTTGACCAGGCCATCGAAATGCAAAATGGCGTTGACCAGGGTCTTTCATCAGCCATCATGACCCACAACCTGAAAGAAGCAGAGCAATTTCTGGGTCACGCCGGTAGCGACTGTGGTATTGCGAACGTAAACATCGGTACGAGCGGTGCTGAAATCGGCGGTGCATTTGGTGGCGAAAAAGATACGGGCGGCGGACGCGAGTCGGGTTCTGACTCATGGAAAATCTACATGCGTCGTCAAACCAATACCATCAACTACTCCGACGACCTTCCGTTGGCGCAGGGTATCCAGTTCGATTTGTAGGAATCGTATTTTGCCTTAAAACCACCTGCTTCATTTCTTTGGGCTTCATTACTTTCGGGGCGTGACCAGAGCACTTGTTTTTCTGTTTTTTGCCTCCTGGCTCGTTGCGTGCAACAACAATTCCGAGCCAGCGATTCAAACCAATTCGCATTGGTTGGCCCTCATGCATACCGACCACGGTGATGTTCCTTTCCGATTTTCACGCTCCGGCGATGGATTCACGGTCATCAATGGCGAGGAAAGTATTGTTCTGCAAAAGTCATCCGTGACGAATGATACGGCGTGGTTCACCTTTCCTCATTACGGCGGCAGTATCTGTTTTGTAGAGCAAGACGAAGAAGTCATAAGCGGTGAGTGGCGTCGTGACGGCGGTGACATTACGCTAGCGTTTACCTCTCAACCCTCAGAAAAGCAAGCGAACCTTAGAACCCCCCCTGATTTCTATGAGATTGTTTTCAGGCCTAATGATCCTGCAGGCTGGAAGGCGGTAGGGCAATTTCAACTTGGAGATACTTACGCCGGTGGAACTTTTCTCACCAACACCGGTGACTATCGTTATTTGGAGGGCAACACCACCCGTGACGGTTTCTGGCTCTCAAAATTCGACGGGCGCTACTTGTATCTGTTCAATGCGTCTTTTTCGGGCGACTCTCTTGTGGGTACTTTTATGAGTACCAACAATCCCCCTGTTGATTGGGTAGGACACCAAAAATCAAACGGTGAATTACTTGGGGCGCTAAAGCCCGCAGCCATACTGGATAATGAGCCCATGGAGTTTACGGCCGCTTTGTGGGATGGTAATTACGTTGAGTTCAATACACAGAGCTTCATGGATAGAGTTACCGTGGTTACTTTGTTCGGAAGCTGGTGTCCGAATTGCCATGATGAACTTCGTTTTTTGTCTGAGCTTCAATCTGAGAATGCATTCGATGTCATTCCTGTAGCCTTCGAATATGACGCTGAACTATCTGTTTGTGAGGCTAAAATCAAGCGCTTGTTCAAGCACTTCAACATTCCTTT
>SKUL01000324.1 GCA_007129985.1 Flavobacteriales bacterium | reverse complement strand
TTATTTGAGTTCGGGTAATACCGGAATGGCTCAAGCACTGCTTGATTCGTTGGATGTTCATGCTGACAGAAAAGATTGGGTGCAGTTTATGATCAATACTGCTACCGCAGACTCTATCACTGAAGCGCACCTTGAAACAGGTTGGGACTTCTTCTTTAACGCACCCTTAACACATGGAGATGCCTGGGGTTGGTTGTACGCTCAGGGTGCTACCGATTCACTTCCACCTCAACCAGTCATTTTAGACCCCAAGTCAATGTCATCTGTTGCAAGTATGATGGAAGAAAAACCAGAACGCTACCTCCAGGCGTGGCCCAATCCCACCAAAGACCGCGTAGTGCTTACCTACCCCAAAGAGGCCGAGGGGCTGGGCATGGTGCAAATCTTTAACCTCGATGGTCAGCTCATGCGTGAGTTTGCCGCCAGCGATGCAGGTTTTCAGGAAATTTACGTTACCGGATGGCCCGCAGGTATCTACATCGCCAAGCTTATTGTAAACAACAAAAATTTTGACACGGTAAAAATCAGCGTTGTGAAATAAGTCGCTTCTCGAATAGCTACAATGAAAAGCCGGTCTCTGAAAGGGGGCCGGTTTTTTTGTTAAGTCTCCCCGGGCTTTTTTCACTCTACTGCGTTTCGGTCATTTCAGTATTCTGCTCGAATTGACAAGAAGCAACAAAAAAACCCGCCTTCACCTCAGAGGCAAAGGCGGGCTGCAGGCCAAACGCGGATTTCAAAATTTGTTGCGAATCATCAAAATCACCGGCGTTCAGTCAATATGTTCATCATCGGTACTGTTCGCACTGCAAGCAAGTAAGCCCTTCCGACAGCATGGTCCATGTGTGGCCCACCATATCGCGGTCGTAGGTGTTGCTCACGTTTTTTACGTCGTACAGCAAATTGCTCAGCGAAGGGTCGAGGTACACCGATTTTCCGGCGGGTACCCGCACTTCAACCTTGATACGCTGATTGCGAATCAGGCTCTCGCGCGGAAACTCAATGTAGGGCTGAAGACTCAGTTCCTTACCGATGATTTGGTAAGAGTACGAAATCTGCTCCGCTCTTCGGTGAGCCAATTGCTTGTCCGAACCGTGTGCTGAGCGTGTTACCACCACTTCGTACACCGTGTCGCGCGGGTGCTCCACAATGTCGAGGCGCATGGTTCCGAGCACAATCTTGTCGGATTCGATACGAATCAAATCTGCAAAGTCATCGTCGTCATCGTATCGCTCAAAGAAAACGTCGGGCATCGCGCGTATGTGAAGCGTATCTCCCGGAACATCCCTCAGCGGGACAGATTCCGTTACCTTCTGGCTCTTCTGAAAGTCGCGTCCGGTAGAAATACCAGTGAAAATCAGCATACCGAGCCCTATCAGCCAAATGATAAAGAGTCCGGCTCCCACACCGCGAACCTTCCATTTAAGCCCGAAAAGAATGTGGATTCCGGCGTACATCAAGCCCAGCAGAGGCAGGCCCACCACCACAATGGATGCAATAAACAGAAACGGCCACGCTCCGGGAGGCGATATAGCCAGAGCGCCTATCTGGTGCAACATGTGGATTGGAAACTGGCTGCTGCCAACTGTAATTAATTGGAAGGAGCCCAAGCCCATAAAGGCTGCCAACAGTGATACGAGTACAATGACCGTGATGAAAATCAGCAGTATCCCAACAATTTTCACGATGGCGCGCAAGAGCAGCAGAATCAGCTTGCCCAGAAAAACAAAGAACGATTCAATTCCGTTGCGTGCATCATTGCTTACGCGCGCGGCTGTCTCGGAATCGGCGAGGTCATTGACGTTTTTTTTTACGCTCTCGAAGGTTTCGTTTACCTTCTTTCCGATGTTTTCGGCCGTCACCGGTTCGCCGTGCATTTCAAGCTTTTCGGCTGCGGTGCGCGCTTCGGGCATGATAATCCACAGGATGATGTAAATCGGCACACCCGACAAACCTCCTATTGCGAGGACCACAAACAACAGACGAATCCACACAGGGTCAACTCCAAAGTAGGCACCAATCCCCGAGGCCACACCGCCAATAGTTTTGCGGTCGCCATCGCGAAACAGCCTTCGGTTTCTTTTTCGGCTTGAGCTGCTTTCCTGAGAAGTTGAGGTTTCCCGAGCTGGTTCTTCGCCGTCCACAAAGGCTTCCGGTTTTCCCAAAATGCTGATTACCTCATCTACGTCGGTGCTGTCAACCACCTCTCGTTTGCTATCGAGGCGCTCACGAAAAATTTCAGCAATGCGGATTTCGATGTCCGTCATGATTTCGTCCACACCGTCGGCAGTGGTGAAATAGCTCCGGATGGTATCGAGGTATTTCTTGAGTTGAGCGTAGGCATCCTCTTCTATGATAAAGGCAAACCCACTGATATTGATTGAAATAGTCTTCTTCATGTTACTTGGTTTTCCGTGTGGTTAGTTTTACGGCTTGCTCCAGTTCTTTCCAGGTGTCGTCGAGCTCTTTCAAAAAGGTGTGTCCTAATTCAGTGAGCTTGTAATACTTTCGTGGTGGGCCGCTGCGTGATTCTTCCCAGCGATAGGTGAGTACACCCATGTTTTTGAGCCGGGTAAGGAGGGGGTAAAGCGTTCCTTCAACCACCATGAGCTTCCCTTCTTTAAGGGTGTCAATGATTTCTGAGGGATAGGCTTCATTGCGGGCCAGTATCGAAAGAATACAATACTCCAGCACACCTTTACGCATCTGGGCTTTTGTATTTTCGATGTTCATGCTTACAGTACTTTCAGAGTGAATCGGGTGGTAAAGGTGAGGGCGCGTGCCGCCAATCCGGGGAGGTTGATTTCCTCCAACTGCTTGCGGAGGTAATCTGCCAGCGTGCGGTCTTCGGTGTTGAGCTCAACCACCTCCATGTTTCCTTCAGGGTGCAGTTTGATGGTGGCCTCCACGTGTTGAGAATAGTCGCGTCGCTTCAGGGCATCGGGTACCTGTACCTTTTCGGTAATGGCTTGTGAAACTTTTCCCACAGGGTCGTGCGTGGTGGTTTCGGCTTGCGCGCTCATAAGGCTACCTGCCGTTACGAGCAAAATCATCAGTTTTTTCATCGTGTTCATTTTTTAGTTGTTCGAAAAGTGATTTCTTATAGTAGTTGCTGAGGCAAAGATATGGACTAAAAAATGTACTATGCTATACAAAGTACCATATTTTTTCATGAGGGTGGTGCGGCATGCTGTTTAAGTAGCATGTAATCAATGATAAAGATGAGGTAAAAAAATCAAAAAAATTTCGCTGTCAAAATGAACAAAGGCGAAAAAGGGCGTAAAAACACCTCTCAGCTAC
>SKUL01000239.1 GCA_007129985.1 Flavobacteriales bacterium | reverse complement strand
TGATGGGTGCAATCACCTGAAGTTCCAGGGTAGGAATACCTCCTTCGGCGAAAAAGGCCTGTTGGTAGCCCACATTGGCCAGCGTGGGAGAGTTGCGTGTTCCGATGGCTCCTCCCACTCCCGAACTCACCGCAACATCGTGCGCAAAAGCCATTTCCGGCTCGTGGCACGAAGCACAGGAAATCGAAAAATCGGAGGATAACTGCTTGTCAAAAAACAATCTTTTACCCAACTCCACCCGGGCTACGGTGAGTTTGTTGTCTTTGGGCATAGGCATGGGCGGAAAACCCGGCGGAATCTCAAGCATGTAGGGCGCACCTGGCTGCGGCTCCTGCCATACAGGCTCCCGCTGACAGGCAGCCAGCAAGAACAAAACCACTATCCACGCCCCAAATCTCACTCTCTGAAACTAATTGCTTGCGTAATGATATCGCTCACACGATCTGACAGCTCCTGATTGCTGCCGTGGCTCTGGTTGTGCACCGCCAGGTCAATGGTGTCGGTTTCCGAATAATAGAAGCGGTCCACGTGCAAGTCGAGATAAACTGTGTTCTGCTTGTTGGCCTCAACCGTAAAAGAAGCATTCGGAAAAACCACGTTTCGGTACGACTCGTCCTTTCCGGTGTGGAATGAATAGCCGGGGATTAGCAGACCCGTTCCATCGGGGTCGGTGTCGTACTTGCCATCAAAAATCACGAAGCGATAGCCGGTTTGCCAGGTCCAGTACATACCGTTGTTTTGGCTCAGTGGGTGGTCGCTGCTAAAAACAGCGATGCTGAAATTGGGATTTGCAGGGCTGTTCATTTCCTCTGGCACACCCAGTCCTAAACCAAATTCGCTGTAATTACCCGACGGTACGGTTCCCAACGAAAGCGTTACCTCTCCGTTGGTAAGATTGGCAAATTCGATATCACTAAAGGATACCGTCTCACCACCCGAACGCACGCCGTAAATATGGGCGAGGTACATTCGCAGGTCAACCACATTTACCCTGTAGTTGCTGATGTTGTGGTAGGTCTGCCCGAAAACCAAAGGCTCATTCTCGTAAAATGCGTTGATTTTTATCCGCAGGGTAGTTTGCCCGGCGGGGTCAATCGGGTCAGGATCGGGCTTGTCCTTTTTGCACGACACAAATACGATGGCAAACAAGGCGAGATAAAGAAGCTGTTTCATGGCAGTTTATACTAGTTGACGTTTTACTGAAGATGAAGATGTACCCAAACACCCTCAACGCTCCGCACAATAATCCCAAAGATAACGGCGAAGCGTTGAAAGTGTTGTGATTCAAGTTACATAGGGTGACAATGAAAATTGACTGTTCTGTAAATCTCATTCCCACCGTGATCCAGCATAACCTCAATGGTGAGTTTCATATCGGAGTGTTGGGTTACATCGTTCACCCAGTTGTGATGAATGTTCAGCGTGGTGCCGTGTTCATGGGCGTGCTTAAACAACACGGTGTCTCCTGAGGATGTGTTCACCAAGTGAATGTTCCAGCCGTGCAACATTTCGTTGTGCGTGGCTACAGCGTGAATGTGCACCGTGTCACCAAGGCTGAACATAGCATTGTTTGAAGGGCTGTGAATCTTAAGCTTTGCCGTGGGATACACGCAAGAGCCGTCGTCATTTTTGGCATCGGGGTCGTAGTTGGTGGCTGCAGGATCTTTGCAGCCATCTTTGCCGCAACCGGCCAAAATAAACAAGCTGAAAACGATAAATGAAAGTGATTTAAAATGCATGATATTGATTTTTAGTTATTAAACAAAAGATGAATGCCAACGGTAAACCGCCAGCGTTGTTGAATGTAGCCCTGGGCAAAATACTGAGCTACGGGTAAATCTGCGCGGGCTGTGAGCCCCCAGTTGCCGTGGTACACATCGAGCGCAGCCGACGCAAACGCAAAGTGGCCACCCGAGTAAGGATTGAGGTCTCCACGACTTTTATTGCTGTAGTCTTGCCCAATCCACTCGGCCCTCGCTCCTACTTGCGGAATGAAAAGCCACTTTTCGGTTTCAAGGGTGCGGAGCAAATCAACAGTGAGGAGTTTCTGATCCCCAAATTGGTACCGCTGCTGGTTGGGCGTATTGTAGCGATACGACGCGTTGACATTGAGGCCGTAATCACCGGTTTTCACGCGATAATTAAGCACGAAGAGATAATCCCACGAGCCGGTTCCGGGCTGCATGTTCGGGAGAATTAACTGACGTTCAGCATCTATCGCACCAAATGAACCTGTTGGCGACTTTACACCACCGCCCACCAGCAGATTTTGTGAGAACCGACGGTCAATGCCGTTTTGCGACTCATCCAACAGCAGCACATTGGCCAGCAACGAGATATCTCCCACACCCGCCATGGTACTCCTGTAGTCGTCGCCGTTCATCACCGCGTGATTGATTGGCACAAAAGCGAAAATATGCAGGCGTCTGTGCGGTGCCCACCTTCCCCACCATTCGTAGGTATGGAAAACGTCGCGGGTATCCGATTCACCGGCGGCAGCGTACACCGGCGGGTGCTCACTGAAAAACCTACGGTGGTGGTATCGAAACCCCACAAAGTGATTGTTTTCGCCGGGCAAGAAGCCCAGCGAGGTGGTTTGCGCAGAGCAACCACATATATCGCAGGCCTGCGATGAGAGTACCGGCAACAAAAGCAGCCAGCACCCGAAAAGGTATTTCATAAACTGAATTTGCGTTTCGCACCAGAGGCAAAACAAGGTTCAGGACTCAAAAAATGAATGAAGCACACCTTTCACGTTCCTTCAATTTGAGAACATGACAACGCGCAAAAAAGTGGTCCTAAACAGTCGGGGGGTGGAATACGTCCGAAAGATAACCCGTACAAGGCGCACTTTTGGGAAACACAGCCAATTGGGGTTCCTCGATGCGCGTGGCGCAAGGTGAGGACATTTTATCGCTCAATAAAGAAGGCGACAATTCATCAAACCGGAATTCACGCGGCGCGTCGGGTTCCTGCTCGTCGTGCTGTATAAGTTGCTTTTTGAGGTGACACGAACCGTTGCATTGCATCTCGGGCTCCTGGCGGTTTTCACAAAGGGTTTCTGCGATGAAGGTCTGATTCAACTTAAAGGACACAAACACCACCGAATTGTGGAGTAGCGAAAAGCAAAAGCTCCACAAAACCAACACAGATATAAATCGCGTGGCAATCACGCTACAAAAATACATCCCAAATGCGAATCAGGTGCATTTCCAAAACACTACTTTTATGCCATGCGTGGAATTTTACAGGTGTGCCGTGCCTCGGCCGGAAGCGGAAAAACCTATACACTGGTTCAGCAGTATTTGCGGCTTTGCCT
>SKUL01000065.1 GCA_007129985.1 Flavobacteriales bacterium | reverse complement strand
TCGGGGTTGGCCTGAAAATGGCGGCAGATGTCGTGGATGTAACCTGCTTTTTGTCGCGAAATACCCAGGCTCCGAAAATCTTCTTCCATCATTTCGTACAAAACGTCCGGCTCAAGAGGATAGCCTGCCGCGTGAATCAAGCGGTTAAAAATGGTTTCAGCGCCTTTAAAACTTAGTTGTTGATACACCACCGACATCACCAGTGAATAAAACGGGTCGGGATACACCGGAAAAGTAATGGTGCCGCAATGACCGATTACCTTGGCGAGATAAGGGTCTCGCTGAACGAGTTCTTCAGTGATATTACTTGCTATAGTGTGCTGTTGGCGCATTTGCGATTTTGGAGAAAACAGAATAACTCCGCTTAGGTTTAGCAAAGATTTATTGAGCGACGGGGTAAAATTACGATTTGGGGAGAGTGCTCGAATGCATTGATGCATTGAGTTGTCGATGGGATTTCTCCTCTGGAATGCTTCGAGGGAGTTTACTTCAACACTATCACCGATGAGCACCACGCCCCGGCAACAACCCTGAAAGGGTCAAATGTCCGGAGAGAACGCAAGCAGATAAAGGTGCGAACCCCGAAGGGGTCGAATATAACCCGTATCGTTCAGTTCTAGAGCGGTTCAATCCCTTCGGAGTTTTGAATCTGAGTGGACTCAAAACTCGGATATTTTCACCATGAACAGCGGAAGCCAAGCCGAACTTCGGTGATTCTTGCTGAATGCCCCCCTACCAACCCAATATCCACGCAAACATGAGCGGGGCAACGATGGTGGCATCGCTCTCGATGATGTACTTGGGCGTGTGGATATCTAGCTTACCCCAGGTGATTTTTTCATTGGGCACCGCACCTGAGTACGAACCGTAACTGGTGGTTGAGTCGGAAATCTGGCAGAAATAAGCCCAAAACGGAATGTCTTCCATTTCCATGTCCTGGTACAACATGGGCACCACACAAATCGGGAAATCGCCCGCAATTCCACCGCCAATTTGGTAAAAACCTACACCGACACCGCCGCTGTTTTTCACGTACCAATCGGCCAGAAAAGTCATGTACTCTATGCCGGATTTCATGGTGGACGGCTTCAATTCGCCCTTGATGCAATACGACGCAAAGATGTTGCCCATGGTGCTGTCTTCCCAGCCGGGCACTACAATGGGCAGGTTTTTCTCGGCTGCGGCAAGCATCCATGAGTTTTTCGGGTCAATTTCATAGTACTGCTCCAACACACCCGAAAGCAGCATTTTGTACATGTACTCATGTGGAAAATAACGTTCGCCGGCGTCTTCGGCATTTTTCCAGATTTCGTGAATGTGCTTTTGCAATCTTCTGAAAGCCTCCTCTTCGGGGATGCAGGTATCCGTTACACGGTTGAGGCCTTTTTCCAACAAATCCCATTCATCCTGCGGGGTGAGGTCGCGGTAATTCGGCACGCGCTTGTAGTGGCTGTGCGCAACCAGATTCATCAGGTCTTCTTCGAGGTTGGCACCGGTACAAGAAATAATATCCACCTTGCCCTTCCGTATCATTTCGGCGAGTACTTTGCCCAACTCGGCGGTGCTCATGGCGCCCGCCAGCGTTACCATCATTTTGCCGCCTTTTTCGAGGTGTGTAACATAGCCTTTGGATGCGTCAACAAGCGCTGCTGCGTTGAAGTGTAGAAAATGCTTTTCGATGAATTCAGAAATGGGCTTACTCATGCCGTTTTGGTTTTTGTAGTTCGTTTTTTCGGGGCAGGTTTTGCCTTTCCGTTGATTTTTTCGGGATGCTTGTCAACAGGATAGCCGAGCAGTTTCAACATCTGGTCAGAGCTTTGTTCTTCGGCGAACACGGTATAGGTGAGGTTGTCATCCTCATCGCGGTCTATCACAATGTGCTTGGGGCACGGCAGCAAACAGTGCTGCAATCCACCAAAACCACCCAAGCTGTCCTGGTAGGCGCCGGTGTTGAAGAATCCGATATACTGCCGCTGTCTTGGGTCGAACTTGGGCAGGAAAATAGCGTTGCTGTGCTGTTCGCTGTTGTAGTAATCATCGCTGTCGCAGGTCATTCCGCCAAGCAACACGCGTTCGTATTCTTTGTCCCACCGGTTGATGGGCAGCATCACAAAACGCTTGCTGATGGCCCACGAGTCAGGCAGGGTGGTCATAAATGAGCTGTCAATCATAGACCATTTTTCCTTGTCGTTTTGCTGCTTTTGCTTCATTACCGAAAAAATAGCTCCTCCGCTTTCGCCTACGGTAAACGACCCGAACTCGGTGTAGATATCCGGCTCTGGTACACCCTCTGCCTCGCAAACCGACTTTATCTGAAAGATGATTTCCTCGGCCATGTACTGATAGTCAAACTCGTAGGCAAGTGAGTTCTTGATAGGGAAGCCGCCTCCGATGTTCAGTGCCTTTAAATCCGGACAAACCTTTTTCAACTGGCAATACACCTGAAGGCATTTGTTCAATTCGCTCCAGTAGTAGGCTGTATCGCGGATGCCCGTGTTCACAAAAAAGTGGAGCATTTCCAGCTTAATGCGCGGCTCCTTGCTCAGGTGATTTCTGTAGAGCGGAACGATGTCTTTGTACTTGATTCCCAAACGACTGGTATAAAACTCAAACTTGGGCTCCTCTTCCGACGCAATGCGGATTCCCATTTTGAAATTCCCCTCGATGCGGTTGAGTAGTTCAAACACTTCCCACTCATTGTCGATAATCGGAACCACATTTTCAAAGCCATCATTCACCAGGTCAGCAACTTTATCGAGGTAGGCCGCGGGTTTAAATCCGTTGCAGGAAATGTGTTTTTGCTTGTTGATTTTCCCCTGCAAAAAGAGGTTGCGATAGATGTCCATGTCAAAGGCCGACGAAGCCTCCAGATGTACATTGTTCTTCAGCACTTCGTCAATCACAAAGCTGAAATGCGAGCTCTTGGTACAGTAGCAGTAGTAGTATTTCCCTTTGTAGTGGTTGCGCATCATGGCCTCTTTAAACCACCCCAATGCCAATTGAATATTTTCGGTGATTTTGGGCAAATACGTGAATTTCAGCGGTGAGCCGTACTTCTCTACCATTTCGTAGAGCGGTATGCCGTGAAACTCGAGGTGTCCGTCAACCAGTTCAAATTCCTCCTGCGGAAAATCGAAGGTTTGGTTGATGAGGTCGGAGTACTTTATTTTCATGACGCGTTTTTGATTGGAATATAAGGATTACAAAGGAAATGCTTTTTTCATGTTCGGGATTCACCTGAAGGGGTGAGAGCGGTGTTATCAAAACTTAAATCGTACCTGCGCAATTACTTCCGAGCGCGTTGAGCCATTAATTTGTTCCAG
>SKUL01000290.1 GCA_007129985.1 Flavobacteriales bacterium | reverse complement strand
GCCGGGCTTTTGATGGTGAGTGCTTTGTACCAGTGATCCCATCGGTGGGCTATGTAGAAGGTTGAGTCGGTGCGATAAATCCGACGGGTTCCGGTTACAAAATCGTCCACATCGCGACAGCCCAAATCCCAGTTGGTGCAGGTAACGATGATGTTGCGGTCAAGTGCGGCGGTGTCGCTTGGGATGACCTCACCGCCGGGGTACGACGAGGCCGGCCAGTGCGCGGAGGTTTTGAGGATTTCGAAGTCAATTTCGGAGTAATGTGTGGTACGTAGCCGTGGACTGTTTTTCCCGTCTATGGCTTTCGTGAGGTAGCCCAGGTCTTCGCAGGCAGAGCGATGGTTCCATTCGCTCTCCTCGTGAAAAATCAGCCAGAATGCGCAGGTAAGGCCGTTCCACACATTATCTGCGCTTATCGTGGCCGGAAATTTTATCCGCGCCACGTACTTCCCGTAAGTGAGACCGATGCGCGTGTTGATACCCACGTTTTCTTTGCGCATGGGGCCGTTCCCCGAACCGGGATTGAACATGGTGAGTCGCTCTCCTTCACTATCGGAAGCTACCGTGCGGCCGGGTTTATGGCTGATGCGGAAGTTGTCGTAAGTGCGCTGGTCATCGTACTTTTCGAGCTTGGCGGCAAACTCTTCGCGTGTGAGATTATCGCCCACCACATCGCTTACCACAGGCAGATTTCGAAGCACGTATTTCCGGTTGATATCGTGAAAGTACTGCTCGAACTGCGCCGCTCGAAATAGCTGTTCGTTGCTCCCGCAGTCGTCGCGATAGTAGCTGGTGTCAAACTCAAGCGTGCCCATGCCCAGTTCGTCCACGTAGAGGCCGGATCCGAGGTTGTATTTCGCCCTGGTGGTGAGAATTTGTCTGGCCTGCGCCACAACCATGTTACGCACCTTGCGCACCTTTCGATCGTGGTAAAGGGCGTAAAACGGGTTGATGTGCAAGTCGTTCTGGGCTGTATGAATGTCGGCCACCACAGCAGGTACTTTTTCAAGGTCTTCTTCGGGCACTACCACCAGCAAAAAGCGATATGAGCCTGTTCTGGGGTTGCGCTTCCAACGGTTGTTCTCATTGCCTGATTTGCGTTTTTCGCGAAGCATCCACAAGGCATCCAGCATCCGTTGCTCCTCTTCCGGGATGTTGTTGGTAAGGGCTTTGTTTGCAATGCTTTCCTGCCACTCCGGACTGTTGTCAATTTCGGTATAGACTTTTTGAACAGCGCTTTCGGTAAGCGTGAATGGCTCGGGCTGTGCTCCGTAGTAGAGCAGCTCATCACGCGGGTTTCCGATAATTCGAAAAGTATCGCGAACTGATATGGCCCCGTCACCCGGAGCTATAGTGTTGGTGAGCCTGAATCCCTCATGGGCATCCTGCCAGCTTCCGTAAAAGTTTTCAGCTGCTCGCAAGTTGTAGCTGCCGTCTGGCATGGCTTCAGGGTGTTTGTACGACTCGTTCTGGTAGAAAATCTTGTATGCGTATCGCTGTGCTTTGCCCGACTTATTGCGGATGGCGAAATCCATCGTAAATCCATCCGCTGCTTGCTTTTCCGACGGGATGATGATTCCGCTCAAAATCACATCGTCCATATCCATGGGCAGTCGCAAGGTGTCTTGCTCGGTTTGGAAATTCACAAATGGGTTGAATTCCACCACCTCAAAATCGGGTTCGGAATGGCAGGCGCTTAGCAAAATTCCAATCATCAAAAACGGAGAGTAAGAGGCTCGGAATGGCTTGAGTTCAGCGAAGTTGGCGTAAACGACTTGCAGGATGCGCATGGCGTACCTTAGTTTTCTTGGGG
Source organism: Flavobacteriales bacterium (assembly GCA_007129985.1). GTDB lineage: Bacteria > Bacteroidota > Bacteroidia > Flavobacteriales_D > SKUL01 > SKUL01. Next base: position 10,488 of record SKUL01000290.1, on the reverse strand, counting down.
CGTATCGGCTTCGGGGGCTGCTTGTTCTTCCTCTTTTTTGAAGAACTTTCTTTGCCAGATGATGATGATGGCTAAACCTACGCTAATAGAGGCATCGGCTACGTTGAACACCGGCCGGAAGAACTGAAAACGATCTCCACCGATAAATGGAATCCAATCGGGCCAGTAGCCGTCAATAATGGGAAAGTAGAGCATGTCTACCACGTTGCCGTGCAGCAGTTTGCCGTAGCCTCCTTCGGGCGGAAGAAATACGGCTACATCAGTGCTGTAGTAAGGGCTTTCGCTGAAAATCACACCGTAAAAAACGCTGTCAATAATGTTGCCCACAGCGCCTGCAAGTACCAGCGAGATGCTGATAATCAGCCCGGGATGAGCTTCTTCGCGAATCAACTTGAGCAGGTACCACGTAAAACCTCCGGCGGCAGCAAGTCGGAAAAGGGTGAGCAGCAATTTGCCATAATCGCCCCATAGCTCCATTCCGAAAGCCATGCCGGGGTTTTCGATAAAGTGAATGTAGAACCAATTGCCAAATACCGGGATGGACTGGTCCAGGTACATATTGGTTTTCACCCAGAACTTGCTGGCCTGATCCAGAATGAGAACCGCAGCGACGGTGATCAGTGCCTTTTTAAGCACGGCAGCTTAGTTGTTCTGAGAGTTTTTGGCCTCAATACTCAGGGTAGCGTGGGGAACCAAACGCAGTCGCTCTTTGCGAATGAGTTTGCCCGTTACGCGACAAATACCATAGGTTTTGTTTTGGATTCGCATCAGCGCGTCCTCAAGGTGCTTGATAAATTTTTCCTGACGGGCAGCGAGCTGGGCAGTTTCCTCGCGGGAAAGGGTTTCAGAGCCGTCTTCCATCATTTTGAAAGTGGCGTGTGTATCGTCGGTGCTGTTGTCATCTTCGTGCGACAAGGACTTGCGGAGCAACACGAGGTCTTCGCGTGCGTCTGTCAACTTCTTTTCAATCAGCTCTTTGAACTCTAGTAGTTCCTCGTCGGAAAAGCGGGTTTTATCAGTCATAATTTCTTAGTTAGGTAGTTTCAGCAGGGCGATGCGGGCTGTAAGGCCTTCCTCGAACTCAACTTCTGAAACATTTGTATCGTTCACGTTTTCAACTAATTCCAAAGAATCAGCCAAAGTTTCCGCGCAAATATACTCCAAATTATCTTGAATAGCCGGAGCGAGTGTTTCGCGCGATTCTACCTGCAGCGCGATGCGGTCGGTTACTTCGAGTCCGCTTTCCTTTCGGAGATTCTGAATGCGGTTTACCAATTCGCGGGCAATGCCTTCGTGCTGAAGCGATTCGGTAATGGTGATATCCAGCGCTACGGTAAGCCCGGCATCGGTAGCCACAAGCCAACCGGGAATGTCGCGGGTGCTGATTTCCACTTCCTCCAGATTCAGCTCATGCGTTTGGCCGTCAAATTCTATCGTAAGCTTACCGTTGGCTTCTGCTGCCCGAATTGCTTCCTGGTCAAGGGCATTGACCGCAGCGGTAACAGCTTTCATTTGTGCACCGAAGCGCTTGCCGAGCAGCTTAAAATTGGGCTTGATGGTCTTGACGAGCATCCCCTGGTCTTCGGTGAGAAGCTCCATGGATTTCACGTTTACCTCGGCGAGAATCAAATCTTTCACTTGCTCCAGGCGCTGGGCCATGGCGGTTTGTGTGGCGGGAATCAACACACGGGCCAGCGGCTGGCGCACTTTGATTTGCTCTTTTTTACGAAGACTCAACACCAACGATGAAACGCGCTGCGCCAACTGCATGCGGGCTTCGAGTTCGGAGTCAATACTCGCCGAATTGCTCTCAGGAAAGAGCGCGAGGTGAACGCTCCGGGCTTCGAGTCGGCCGGTGGTATTGTTCAGGTCGCGGTAAAGCCGGTCGCTGTAGAAGGGCGCGATGGGAGCCATCATGATGGCCACCTTTTCGAGGCATTCGTACAGGGTTTGGTAGGCCGCAATTTTATCGGTGCTGTAGTCACCTTTCCAGAATCGGCGGCGGCAGAGGCGCACATACCAGTTGCTCAGGTGGTCGGTTACAAACTCCTGAATCAAACGGCCGGCACGCGTGGGTTCGTAGTCGTTGTAGGCTGCATCAACGGCCTGAACCAATGAATTTAACTGAGAAATAATCCAGCGGTCAATCTCCGGGCGCTCGTCAAGCGGAACCGACGCTTCTTCATGCCGGAAACCATCTACGTTGGCATACAGCGCAAAAAAGCCGTAGGTGTTGTAGAGCGTTCCGAAGAACTTGCGCTGTACCTCTGTTACGCCGTCCAGGTCAAATTTGAGATTGTCCCAGGGCTGCGCGTTGGTTACCATGTACCAGCGCACGGCGTCTGCACCGTACTTGCTGAGTGTGCTAAAGGGGTCAATGGCGTTGCCGAGTCGTTTCGACATTTTCTGCCCGTTTTTGTCGAGCACCAGTCCGTTCGACACTACGTTTTTGTAGGCAATCGAATCGAAGCATAGCGTGCCGATGGCGTGCAGCGTAAAGAACCAGCCACGGGTCTGGTCCACTCCCTCCGCGATAAAATCAGCGGGGAATAAGTCGCAGTTGTCCACCTTCTCTTTGTTCTCAAAAGGATAGTGCCATTGGGCGTAGGGCATGGAGCCTGAATCGAACCACACGTCAATCAGGTCGGCTTCGCGGCGCATGGGCTCACCTTTGGACGAAGCCAGCACCACATTGTCCATGTAGTTTTTGTGCAGGTCAAAACGCTCGTAATTCCCTTTGGAGAAGTCGCCGGGCGTGAAGTTAGCTAGCGGATTGCTGTCCATCAAACCTAACTGCACGGCATCGTCGCAGGCTTGTTTCAGCTCTTCAACCGAGCCGATGCAACGGCTTTCGCTGCCGTCTTCCGTGCGCCAGATAGGAATGGGAATACCCCAGTACCGTGAGCGACTCAGATTCCAGTCGTTGAGGTTTTCGAGCCAGTTGCCAAAGCGACCTTCGCCGGTAGATTTGGGCTTCCAGTTGATGGTTTTGTTCAGCTCAATGAGCCGGTCTTTTTTCTCGGTGGTTCGCACAAACCAGCTATCGAGCGGGTAGTACAAAATGGGTTTGTCGGTACGCCAGCAATGGGGGTAGCTGTGTTCGTACCTCTCCACCTTAAAGGCCTTGTTTTCGGTTTTCAGCAACACACTGATTTCCACATCTACGGATTTGTCAGGGGCTTCACCGTCGGCGTAGTATTCGTTTTTGACGTACTTGCCGGCGAGCTCACCCATTTGAGCAACGAATTTACCCTGCAAATCCACCAGTGGAGTGGGGTTGCCGTTATCGTCGGGCACCAACATGGGTGGAACACCGGCCTCGCGAGCCACTTTCATGTCGTCGGCACCAAAGGTTGGGGCGATGTGTACAATACCGGTTCCGTCTTCGGTGGTAACAAAATCTCCGGGAATCACGCGGAAAGCCTCATCTGCATTGTCCATGGGCAGGGCAAAGGGAAGCAGTTGGTGATAGCGGATTCCCACAAGGTCTTTTCCGGCAAAGCTGTTCACCACGAGGTAGGGGATTTGCTTGTAGCCCTCCGCGTAGCTCAATTCCTCGTGGCTTTCCACGGCCTTGAATTTTCCGCTGAACTGGTATTCGAGCAGGGATTTGGCCAATACCACGTTGATGGGCAGATGGGTGTACTGGTTGAAACTCAGCACCTGTACATATTCAATGTTGGGCCCAACGGCAAGGGCTGTGTTGGAAGGCAGGGTCCAGGGCGTGGTGGTCCAGGCCAGGAACGATACATCTGCGTGACCGGCTTTGAGGAGCTCTGCCTCCAGCGGGTGATGGGTGGGGCGCATGGCGAATTGGGCCACGGCCGAGGTGTCTTTCACATCGCGGTAGCACCCGGGCTGGTTCAGTTCGTGGGTGCTGAGGCCGGTACCTGCTTTGGGAGAATAGGGCTGAATGGTGTAGCCTTTATAAAGCAAGTTTTTGTCGTACAGGCGTTTCAGGAGCCACCAAACCGATTCGATGTATTTGTTTTCGTAGGTGATGTACGGGTCGTCCATATCTACCCAGTAGCCCATTTTGCGGGTCAGGTCGTTCCACACATCGGTGTAGCGCATTACGGCCTCCTTGCAGGCCTGGTTGTACGCTTCTACGCCGATTTTTTTGCCGATATCTTCTTTGGTGATGCCAAGCTCTTTTTCCACGCCCAACTCTACGGGCAGTCCGTGGGTGTCCCAACCGGCTTTGCGGTTTACGCGATAGCCTTTGAGGGTTTTGTAACGGCAAAAAAGGTCTTTGATGGTACGCGCCATCACGTGGTGAATACCCGGCATACCGTTGGCCGACGGTGGTCCTTCGTAAAACACAAAGGGCTTGTTCTCATCTCGCGAGGTGATGCTCTGCTGAAAGGTTTGTTCCTGCTCCCAAACTTTCTGGATGTCGGAAGCGATGTTGGAAAGGTCTAAACCTTTGTATTCGGGGTATTTGCTGCTCATTACGGCCTGCTTTTACAAGTCCGCGAATTTAGTGAATTTGCCCAACCCTGCCCAAGCGCGGATTTTGGCCTTCAAATGTGTTGCGTAGCTCTTGCTCAGGAAGCGTTGTTGAGCACCGCAATGCACTTGAGTTCAATGGCAATGGGCGTAGGCAGGCTGTTGATTTCAACCGTGGTTCGGCAGGGCTGGTTGTCTTTGAAGTACTCCGCGTAGATTCGGTTAAAGGTGTGAAAGTCGCGCTTCATGTTTACCAGAAACACGGTTACATCTACGAGGTCGTTCCACGAGGAGCCCGATGCTTCAAGAATTTCACGAACGTTGTTGAACACCGAATACACCTGCGCTTCAAAATCAAAGGACTTGAAATTGCCGTTGTGGTCTAGTTCAAGGCCGGGCACTCCGGAGTCGTTTGCGTCGGAGCCGGCACTTCGCGGCCCCACTCCCGACAAAAACAACAGGTTACCTGCTTTTCGGGCGTGCGGATAGAGTCCTACGGGTTTCGGTGCCTTATTGGTGTTGATGCGCTCGTTGCTCATGGGGGTGATTTTGGGCAAAGATAGCACAGTGGCGCGTCTTATCTCAACACCGTAACAAAGCCGTTGAGTTTGGTGGATTCAACATCACCAGCCACGCGATAAACCAGCACCCACACGTAAACACCGTCGGGCACAAAGTCTGAACTTCCGGGAGGGTTTCCTTGCCATTTCTCGTTAGGGTCTGTCGAGCTGAACATGAGTTGCCCCCGTCTGTTGTATATGTTCAATTCAAAGCGCTCAAATTGAAGGGTTGAGACCACTTCGAACAAATCATTGATTCCGTCGCCATCGGGCGTAAAGGCGTTGGGAATGTATAAACCATCGGGGGGCGAAGGAGGCGCAGGACTGCAATCAATCACCTTTGTGCAAAATTCAAGTTCTGCACAGCCGTTGACTTCAATCAGTGTAATGCAATCTAAATGAATAGCAGTGGGAGTGAAAACAGAATCGGTAATCGGCACACCATTGTATAACACTTCCCATTCGGCAGTTGTGTTGATCTCAAAAAAGGTGGGTTCATCCAAACAAATCATTTCTGGCCAGATGATGTCGGCGGTGATTTCAGGATTATCCACAAAAACAGAAGCATTCGAGTTGCAGCCATCATCGCTTAGGAGCGAGAAGTTGTATTGTCCGGGGCATACATCCTCAATGACTCCTTCGGCGGTGCTGCCGTTGAATTGCACAATGGTTCCGGGAGTTGGCAATACGAGAATCTGAGCATCGCAGCCATCAGGGCAGGTTGGTAATGTGGTTATAAATTCTGATGAAGGGATTGCACCGGGACTTATTGTCCACACGGAAAAGGAAGAGCAATATTCGTTTTCAACAAAGTAAGTAAGCGTGCCGGAATTTGCGGTAACTATGGGTGATACAGGCGCTCCTTCGCTGTTAAACCATACTCCGTTCTGCTCGGCAAAGGGGGGCAATAGAGATTGGAGATTTACGGTGTCGTTTGGGCAAATCACAACTTCCTCGTTGCTGCCTGCATCAGGTGCGGGAATCATTTCTGCAAACATATGTGCTGTTGGACCGGCATTTCCTGTTGAAAAAGGTGTGAGGGCCACAGTGCGGATGCCGGGCGATGCAGGTCCGGAATGCACGTATTGGCTTTCTGACAACAATTGGCAAAGCAGTTCATTGGCAAGAGTGTCGGGATTCAGAATGCTTACCGAAGCAGTGCCATTTCCGTTTACCACAAATCCCGGCGTGGTGGGAATCATGACAAACTCGCTGAGTCCATCCAGAACACCCGTGAGCAGCACTTGAATACTGTCTATGGCATGATCGGATTCCAGCAGGCAATCTTCATCTGCCAAAGGAAAAGATGCCGTATAGCAAGCTTGTCCGGCATTGAAATCGGCTCCGCCTGCGCCAGAGCTGTTGTCTGCGTCGAGGTCAAACACTATGTTGCAGTAGATTTGAGCCATATGAGCATTGACGGCCGCTGCTCCGTAAATCTGGTTGAATGGAGGGACAATGTCAGCGCACAGGGTGAACGACTCGCCCGAGGCCGGATCAAACGTGATGATGTCGCCTACCGTGGTGAGCACCATTGTTTGCGCATTGCATGACTCCACCAGTGTGGTCATTCCGAGGTGAACCGGCCCGGGGGCTGTTGTTACCAGAACGGGGTTGGTAACATCACTAAGATTCAGCAGCCAGAGTTGGTTTCCGCTGTCAACCACATACAACTGACCATTGTAAAAGGTGAGATCGCCTCCGGGGGTTAATCCGGAATTGCCCAAAAAGTTAACATTACCTGTTGCAATATCAATGATGTGAACATCACCAAAGGCGCCAACACTGATAAGTTGCCCGTCCAAGGTTCCGTAAAGTCCAACAGAAAGAAACACCCCTGGAGTTGGTGTTACAAATGTGATTTCGCCCGATTGTGGATTAATTCGGAAAAGTCCGGCTCCTCCGAGCACATACAGCATGCTATCAGAAGCATACGCAATGTCATTGCTTACAAATGGTGAGTTGGTTTGGGGGTCAATGAGTACAGTAACCAACTCGGTTTCGCAATCCGCTAATTGAACCTTGTATACTTCCTGCGCGGCGGATAAGATGTACACTTCATCTTGCGCATTAATCATGAGCCCCTTAAAGCAAAGAAGCAAGCATACGAAAATGACTCTGAGTGGATACACAACGTTCAGGTTGGTGGCGTAATGTAATGACCCCGCGAAGGATAGAAAGTTGCCTCAATATGAGAGTTTTTCGCGAGGAAATTCAAAGAGGATAGATTTCCGAATGGCATTTAAACATACGGCCTAAGGCAAGACCTTAATTGCTGCACATATCCCCCGCCAAATAAATTGACGTGAACCAATAGCGGGTAAAGTTGCCCCAGAGGTATGCGCTCTTCCCAGTCGTTTTCGAGTGAAAAATGATCGTGGTAGAAGGAGTAAAAGCTCTTGTGAAAACCGCCGAATAGCTGACTCATGGCGATGTCCATTTCACGGTGACCGTAGTACACGGCCGGGTCAATGATGGTGGCATCGCCCGAAGCGGCGCACATAAAATTTCCGCTCCACAAATCGCCGTGCAACAGGGCGGGTGGCTCAGCGGGCCATAGGCGCTCCATGATCGTAAAAAGCCGGTTGAATGATTTGCTCAATGTTACATCAACCAAGCCTTTGTCCCGGGCCATGCGCAGTTGGGGCTCAAGGCGCATGGCTGTGTAGAACTCAGCCCATGAATCAGAAGGGCTGTTGACTTGCGGCAGAGAACCGATGTAATTGTCATGGTCCAACCCAAAAGAATCATGGCTGTGGCGGTGCATTTCTGCGAGATTGGAGGCAAAGCCTTCCCAGAAGTCCTCACGGGGAACGCCGGCTTCGATAAACTCCATCACGATAAAGGCAAGCTCGGGTGTTTCGCCAGTTTTCAGAACCTCAGGAATCTGAAAGGGGCTTTTGGCGCGAAGCAGATTCAGACCGCGTTCTTCTGCCGCAAACATACCCGGGTAGGCTTTGGGTTGGTTCAGTTTCACAAAAACCGACTTCCCTCCGGCTTTTACACGATACGCATGGTTGATGCTTCCACCTCCCACGGAATCAAACTGCAGAGCCTCTTTAGACCTCAGTAATTCTTTCAAAGTCGGTTCAAAGGCGCGGATAAAATTCAAAGCGTCAATTTGGATGTGCAAAGTTCAAATTTTCCTACATTTGCCGACCGCAAAGGCAAAACGATGCCTGCGGGTTGAGGGGAATTAGCTCAGTTGGCTAGAGCACTACACTGGCAGTGTAGGGGTCACCGGTTCGAATCCGGTATTCTCCACCATATAACGGGGGAAGCATTGCTTCCCCTTTTTTGATTATGCTAGGTTTGCATATTGTGTTTAGCGTAGCGTCCCGCTACGCTCTCGTCAATCAGGCGTCCCCGCCTATTTTTCTCGCGACATCAATTTCGGGATGTAGCGGACGGCCGTCCAACAAGTGCTCAACCAACTGCCGACTGCTCCACGGTGCCAGCATCACACCTTTGCTACCTGTTGCGTTGAGAATGGCAATGGAAGGATGGGACGGGTGTTTTCCCGCAAATGGCCGTCGATCTGCGGAGGTAGGCCGCACCCCGGCCCGGTGTTCTTTGACCTCAGGTCTGGCGCCAAAATAAGCTTCGTGGTTGCGCAGAATTTTTTCCCGGGCTTCCTCCGAGGGTTCAAAGTCCAGCACGTCCCAGTTGTAGGTGGTCCCGGTGCGGTGCTGTTGCCCTCCAAGCGGAACGATAAACTGCCCGTAATTGAGGCAGCGCGAAAGTTCGGGCGCTGGCATGCTCACATCAAGCACCTCTCCTTTGGTGTGCTTCCAGTCTAAATCACGGAAGAACGGATTGTTCATCACCCCCGCGCCTTCGCAAAAAAGTACGTGAGAGCAAGAAATATCGCGATAGACGTTGGGAGAACCTACATGCAGTTCATCGTGCATAAACGATTCTTCTATGAGCCAATCATTTTCGCTGAGGTAAGCGCGGAAAGCGCTGAGCATCGTGCGCAAGTCGAGCCAACCGGCAGTACTGATTTGCACCCGTCCAAAACCCTTATCAGGAACGGGGAGGGGTTGGAAATTGGAATCAATGTGTGAGGCTACATCCGGTCTTTGGCTTTTTCGCTCCCATTGCTTTTGCTCGTTGCTGCTGGCTATGATGCGCTCAATTCCTGTGGGGTGAAAAAACTTTGCGTCCAACATGGATTCCATTCCCCTGTAAGTGTTTTCCAGCTCGGGCAAAAGCTCATCGGCCATCCAGCTTTTGGTAATCCACTTAAAGACAAAAGGGTTGTAGAGCCCGGCGGCAACTTTAGAGGCACAGTTGTGGTGGTGATTGTCTACAACCAACACACTTTTTCCGCGCTGAATGAGATGAAAAGCTGCTACAGTTCCGGCCAATCCCTGCCCCACAATGAGTACGTCAACAGTACGGTTGGAGGCCATTACTTCAGTTCGTGGGCAAGCACCTCACGGATGATTTCGGGCAGTTGATTGAACTCGCGCTCTTTGCTTACAAAGCGCTTTGCGCCCAGGTTGTAGGATTCCTCAATGCTCCACTGATTATCGTTGTTGGAGAGGAAAATAACGGGCGTGCTTATGTCGAGTGACTGCATAAGCTGAACGAGGTCAAACCCGCTCAAGGTTGGCATGGAGATGTCAATAACCAGCAAATCAAACTTTTCAGAGGTAAGCTTCTTAACGGCTTCGGTACTGTCAGACGCAATTTCTACGCTATATCCTGCGGTTTTCAGGAACTTCTTGGTGATTTTCAAAGTTATCACCTCGTCATCTACCAGTAGAATGCGTTGCTTCATGGCCTTTTTCTGTATGTACTGTTACCCCGGTTTGCATGGAAAGGTTACATCTCAGCCATCGGTTTTTGAATGTGCCTCCGGCGAAAGCCCCCCGCTTCCTTTTTGCAATACAGCTATCTCATTTTGAATGACTTTGCACTCATCTTGAATCAAGCTTAACAGTTTTTCAACTGCTAAAAATACACTTTCATCGCCAGTTTCAGTGTTTTGAAGTGAATTTTCAATTTTTGCACATAAAGTTGCCGTTGCCACAGCGCCAACCGAACCAGCCGATGAGCGCAACTTGTGCACCGTAAACCGAATACCTTCCCAATCCTTTTTGCCGCCCAATTCTTTCAACTGAACGGCAGTCCGGGTCGCATCCTCAACATAAGTCACGAGCAAATCGCACACAAATACCTCGTCGTTGCCCGAGAGCTTCATGAGATGATTGGTCGAAAAGGTTGGTTGGGTCATACAAAAATTGAAATAGGGTTAATCTATTCCGCCGGGTGGACTTCCACCAAAAAGATGCTGGAACGATTCACTTAGGCTGTTAAACCATTGGCTGTTCAGGATGTCGTTGAGGTTGGCAAACACAACCAGTGTAAGGAGCAGCACCATTCCGAAAATCTGCGCGTACTCCATGAACTTTTCACCGGGTTTTCGTCCGGTAACCATTTCGTACATCAGAAACATCACGTGGCCACCGTC
>SKUL01000004.1 GCA_007129985.1 Flavobacteriales bacterium | reverse complement strand
CTTGCCTTTGGATTTACTTCATGCAAAAAGTGCCTCAACTGCAGCTACACGTATGAAGACGATCACGGAGATCACAGTCACGAAAGAACGATGGAACTGCCTGAAGTGTGTGGCTCAAAAAGCGATCTTGACAAAGCTGAGCAAGAATACGAAACGCAGTTCAATCTACTGCCGAATGGTATCAGCTTCACTTGCGCCCGCGACTAATCAGTCAGCAAGACATTGCTTTAGTTAGTTTGTTTTTGTGTTGTAGCTTGAAGGCCCCGCTGCGTAAGCGCGGGGCTTTCTTTTTAGCCCTGTGCCTCAGGTGAGCCAAAAACACGCTTGAGGATTTCGGTGGTTCGCGCAACAGGGTCTTTTCTGATTTTGCGCTCTTCCCGGGCAATCATCACAAACAGTCCGTCAATGGCACGTTCAGTGGCGTAGCCGGTGAGGTCGGGATTTACCTGCTGTACAAAGGGGATGGCGTTGTAGGTGCTCACAATGTCGCCGTAGTATTTTGTAGCCTCAGTTTTATCCAGCGCCTGCGAAATAATCGGGCTGAAACGCTGGGTGAGCTCACCGGTGGTTGTACGGCGCAAAAACTGGGTAGCCTCATCTTCCTTTCCGCGCAGAATGGCAAAGGCATCCTGAATGGTCATCTGGCGTATGGCCGCAATAAAAACCGGCTTGGCTTCTTTGGCTGCCTCTTCCGCGCCGCGATTCAAAGTTGCCACAAACTGATCCACCAAAGAGCCCATGCCGATATCGCGCAAGGTATTCTCCACACGCACCACTTCGGGCGGAAAAGGAATTCGAATCTGCGGATTGTTCAGGTAGCCGCCCACCTTTGAAACTTCGTCGGCACCCACGCTGATGCCCTGAATCAGGGCCTCGCGCAAACCGGCATCTACTTCGGCAGTGGTAAGCGGTGCTTCACTCGCTCCTTCCAGAATTCTTCCAAAATCTGCCAGTTGCTGGGTGGTGCATCCTGAAATCATAGCCAATGTAATGAATGCAACGGCAATGCGCGAAAAGATTTTAAACATGAACGCCATATCAGGAAAATAGCGCTTTAAGTGCCTGTTGAAATTTATCTGAGCTCTCTTTCAACTTATCGGTAAAATCGTCCCAGCGGTCTTCCACCTCATCCTCAAACTCTTCCCACTGATCACGGGCTTTGCGGAGTGTATCACGAAAATCGCGCTTCAGCTCTTCTGCTTTGCCCGATGCTTCAGCCTGCCCCAAGGCCATCTGCAACCTCAACATATCCAGCCGCATTCTAAATGCAAGTAAATGCGGAGTCATCGCATTGCGGAAATCACGGTACTCCTCCTTCCCTTCCTCTGCGGCCTCTTTCATAGAGCTTCGCAATTCATTAATAAGCTTTTGTGCCTTGGCTTTTTGCTCGTCATAAACCTGCTCACCCTCCATTTTCAGGAGCTCCAATTCTACCTCGGCTTTTTTCAGTTTTTCACGAAGCTTTGCAGCTTGCTCATCCCCGGAATCTGCCAGCTCACGCAGTTCATCGGCTCCGTCTTTCAACGCATTTCTGAGTTCTTTACGGTGTTTGTCGTAAGCATCGCGCGCTTCTGCTTTTCCAAGCGCAACTTGCACCTCCAACTCCTCCATTCGGGTGCGCCAGCTTTTTTTCAGGGATTCAAGTTCCAGTTTCATATCAGTTGGGTTATCAGTTCGTGTTTTTCGGTAAATCGTCTTTTTGTGCTCCACCTGGTCTTCGGAGCTTCTCTTCCAACTCTTTCATTCGCTGTTTGTGCTTGAATGTGGCAGGCAATGTGGCCAACAAGCCAATCAAAACTCCTGCGGCCAGAAGAATGATGACCAGCAGTGCCATGGACGACTCAATGCGCCAAAACCACAGATTCACACCTACAGTACCGGTGTTTTGCAATGCGAAAACAATCAGCAAAACAGCCAGAATCAGCGCTATGACGAGTCCTTTTTGCATACGGGCAGAGGCGTGAAAATTACCGATTTTTCCACTTCCAGCGTGCATTGATACCAAAAGCTGAACAAAACCAGTGCAGACCGGTTTCTTCAGCACGTATAACGGCTAAGCTACAAACTGGCATTATTTTAGCCGACACGAATACAAACCATCTTTACATGACAAGAGCATTTTTGATTGCCGGATTGACGCTGGCTGTTTCTCTCACACAAGCACAAATTGAACCCGGCTTTCGTCCGGATGAAGCGCGCGACCTTGTTGCGCTTTGCAACAGCTTTACCTTTTTGAAAGAGGTGGGCAGCGACGACGAGATTATCCCCCCCACCTACCGCCGCACTTACGATTCACGCTCCATTGGCATGGACAACCGTTTTCAGGTTTACCGCACTGACAAGCACGCTGCCATTGTGATACGCGGCACCACGGCCAACCCGAGCTCATGGATGGCCAACATCTACGCGGCCATGATTCCTGCGCAGGGTGTCATTAAAGTTGATGGAACCCCTATACCCTACCGTTTTGCCGAGGACGAGAAAGCCGCCGTACACAGTGGTTATGCCTTGGGTGTGGCTTTGATGTCGCAGTCTGTAATCGGGCAGATTATGCAATTGAATCGCGATGGAATTTTTGACATTCTGATTACCGGCCACAGCCAGGGTGGCTCGCTCGCTACCATGTTGCGCGCCTATCTCGAAAACCTACCCGAGGGAACCATTGACGAGCGCAACCGTTTCAAAACCTATGCATTTGCCGGACCGATGGTCGGAAATCAGGCTTTTGCCACCGAGTACAATTACCGCTTCAGCCGAACACAAACCAGCTTCAGCGTGGTAAATCCCGATGATATGGTGCCTAATTTTCCGGGTGGTACAGGCGATGGCGTAAACCCCATCAACCTGTTTACAGGAAAGAGTAACTCCAACGATTTCAAAAGCATATTTGTGGCAGCGCTATTTCAGCAATTTAGCGACAGCCTTGCCGTAATGGCAAACAAAATGGGCGCTACCCTCTTGCAGCAGTTGCGTTCATCGGTTGGAAATATCGAAATGCCTGACGCCCTCGACAGCTACCAGTACACCACAACCGGAACGCGCATTGAAATTGACCCCGTGTATGATATCCCGGTAACAACGAAAGACGATGGCGAGTCGGCGTACGACCCGAAAAGCCTACAGCACAAACCCTACGTGTACTACCGCTCCATTCTCACCATGTACTTTCCTGAGGAGCACAAAAAGCTCAAGAGACTTGTGCCGCCCGGTGTGAACTAATGTGGATTAAATTCGCGTGCGTACTTTGTCCCAAGGCTTGATTTGCCAGTTGGTCCACGCGGTGCAAACCAGATTTCCCTCGGTATCCGTCACCGGAATTTCACAGCGGATGTACACG
>SKUL01000192.1 GCA_007129985.1 Flavobacteriales bacterium | reverse complement strand
ATCGAGTTCTTCGATATCATCTGACACCCGAAATCCAGCAAGGTTGACGGTGTCCTGGTCGTCATTGTACAACTCAAACCAATCCTCATAATCGCCGTCCATGTCCGCAATGGTCGTGGCATTGGACGACATCATTTCGTTAATCACAATATCTTGCGCCCACGCCGATGGAGCGATGTGGCAGCTCAAGCAGGTGAAAAATAGAGAAAAAAGTATGTTCCCGACAATGCGCATTGGCTCGCACAAATTTACGCAGAAATGAAATGGTTTTTGTAGTTCATTGATGTTCCATGCCTTGGGTAAACCCGTGGCTTCTTAAGGAGGGCTAGCCTCAATACTTTCGTAACTTGCGCATCCCAATTAACGAGCCATGTCGCAAGCTCACCAAAGTCGTAAAAACCTTAAAATACAGGCCTTTGCTGTGGCTGTTGGATTCGTGTTGCTGGTGGTGAAATTCGCGGCATGGATTATCACAGGTTCCAATGCCATCTTGTCGGACGCCCTGGAGTCTGTCATCAATGTGCTTGCCGGACTGGTTGCATTGTTCAGTATCTACTACGCTTCGCGGCCGCGTGACAGTGATCATCTCTATGGTCATGGTAAAATGGAGTTCATCTCTTCGGGATTCGAAGGTGCGCTCATTCTGGGGGCCGGACTAACCATCATTGGAAAAGCAGTTTACAATCTCATTTTTCCGCATGAGGTAGAAGCGCTCGGAACAGGGATTATACTCACAGCCGTTGCCGGATTGGTGAACTTTCTGCTGGCCTGGATGCTCATTCGGCAAGGGCGGGCTTCGCACTCGCCAGCCATGGAGGCCGACGGAAAGCATCTGCTCAGCGATGGCTACAGCACGCTGGGCATGATTGTCGGACTTTTTCTGATTTGGTTCACCGGCAAAGTATGGCTCGATAATGTGGTAGCTCTTCTGTTTGGGTTTTTGCTCATTAGGATGGGCTACAAAGTGTTGCGTTCTGCCGTGGCGGGTATCATGGACGAAACCGACCGCGACCTTGTAGAGCGATTTATCACGGTGCTTCGCCAACACCGCAAAGACGATTGGATAGACATTCACAACTTTCGCATCATCAAATTTGGCGGGCAACTTCACGTGGATTGCCACATGACATTGCCTTGGTATTACACCGTGGAAGAGGGGCATCGGGTGGTGGATGAGATAGAACAGCTCGTAAATACCGAACTCGATCGCAAAGTGGAGCTGTTTATCCACGTGGATCCCTGCCTCGAAACATCCTGTAGCATTTGCACAAAATCGGATTGTGAAGTTCGCAAACACCCATTCATAAAGCGATTAGACTGGACGGCAGACGAAGTGCTGAATAACCAACGGCACGGATCGTTAAAGTATGAATAAAAAAGGCTGCCCAAAACGAGCAGCCTTTTTAAATGTCTGATGCGTGATGATTACATCATGCCCGGCATTCCGCCGCCACCCATTGGGGGTGCAGGGTTTTCTTCGGGGATGTCAGAAATCACACACTCGGTGGTAAGGAGCATTCCGGCGATAGAACCGGCATTCTCAATAGCCACACGCGCCACTTTGGTGGGGTCAATCACACCGGCAGCAAGAAGGTTTTCATACACTTCGGTGTGTGCGTTGAAACCAAAGTCATCTTTTCCTTCGCGTACTTTCTGAATCACGATTGAACCTTCGCCACCGGCGTTGGCTACAATCTGACGAAGGGGCTCCTCAAGCGCACGGCGAACAATGGCAACACCTGTGTTCTGATCGGCGTTCTCTCCGTTGATTTTCTCAAGTGCATCAATAGCGCGGATAAAGGCTACTCCACCACCGGGGATGATGCCTTCCTCTACAGCAGCGCGGGTTGCGTGCAAAGCATCATCAACGCGGTCTTTTTTCTCCTTCATTTCAACCTCAGAGGCGGCTCCAACATAAAGCACAGCCACACCACCGGCCAGTTTGGCCAAACGCTCCTGCAACTTTTCTTTGTCGTAGTCGCTGGTGGTGGTTTCGATTTGTGCTTTGATTTGGTTTACGCGGGCCTCAATAGCGGTTTTCTCGCCCACACCGTTTACGATGGTGGTGTTGTCTTTGTCAATGCTCACCTTTTCGCACTGACCGAGGTCGGCGAGGCTGGCATCTTCCAAACGACGGCCTTGCTCTTCTGAGATTACAGTTCCACCGGTAAGGATGGCGATATCTTCGAGCATGGCTTTGCGACGGTCTCCAAAACCCGGTGCTTTCACGGCCGCAATTTTCAGCGAGCCACGGATTTTGTTCACTACCAGAGTAGCCAGCGCTTCGCCTTCAACATCCTCAGAGATAATCAACAGCGGACGACCGGTTTGTGCTGCTTTTTCCAGAATGGGAAGCAGGTCTTTCATCACCGAAATCTTCTTGTCGTAAATCAGGATAAAAGGATTGTCCAAATCGGCAATCATTTTCTCGCTGTTGGTCACGAAGTAAGGAGAGAGGTAACCGCGGTCAAACTGCATACCTTCCACTACATCAACGTAAGTTTCGGTACCTTTTGCTTCCTCAACGGTGATTACACCTTCTTTCTTCACTTTCTCCATGGCCTCGGCAATCAGTTTACCGATGGTCTTGTCGTTGTTGGCAGAGATGGTTGCAACTTGCTCAATTTTTGAGTTGTCTTCGCCTACCTCTTTGCTGATGTTTTTCAGCTCGGCAGCAACTGCGCTCACAGCGAGGTCAATTCCGCGCTTCAGGTCCATAGGATTGGCACCGGCAGCCACGTTCTTGAGTCCACCTTTCACGATTGACTGAGCGAGAACGGTTGCAGTGGTGGTTCCGTCGCCGGCAATGTCGGCAGTTTTTGAGGCCACCTCTTTTACCATTTGTGCGCCCATGTTTTCGATGGCGTCTTCGAGTTCAATTTCACGGGCTACGGTAACACCGTCCTTGGTGATGCTGGGTGCTCCGAATTTTTTGTCAATTACTACGTTGCGACCTTTGGGGCCGAGGGTTACTTTCACGGCATTGGCGAGGGCGTCCACTCCTTTTTTGAGTTTGTCCCTTGCGTCGAGGTCAAAAGTGATGTTCTTAGCCATTGTTGTATGCTTTTTAAGTGATTTAACTTGAATGGATTGGGTTCAGATTAGTTTTCGATGATGCCGAAAATGTCTGATTCACGCATAATCAGGTAGCTCTTTCCGTTGAGCTTGATTTCGGTTCCGGCGTATTGGCCGTACATTACCGTATCGCCTTCCTTTACAGTCATTGGCTCATCGGGCTTGCCTTTTCCTGCAGCGATAACAGTACCGCGCTGTGGCTTTTCCTTGGCCGTGTCGGGAATGATAATTCCGCTGGCTGTTTTTTCTTCAGCCGGAGCAGGCTCTACCAACACTCTGTCGGCTAATGGCTTAACGTTTACTGACATGGTTTTTTCGTTTTAGTAGGGTTAAACATTGTTGTTTAATGTCACCGCACGGTGGTCACATTTTGTGCCAATGGCTGTAAACTGCAAATTGGTCAGTTGATGGTGACGAAGGGGCATAAAAAGCAAAATGCCCG
This sequence comes from Flavobacteriales bacterium, assembly GCA_007129985.1. GTDB lineage: Bacteria > Bacteroidota > Bacteroidia > Flavobacteriales_D > SKUL01 > SKUL01. The sequence goes on along the minus strand of SKUL01000192.1, from coordinate 30,060 downwards.
TCAGGTCAGACGGGCATTTTGTCAGTTTCTTTCAGGTTGTGCTTCCTGCTATTCTTCAGGGGCAGGCTGTTGAGTGGGAACCGGCTCGTCAATAAACTGACGGCTACTTGCGCTGTCTTGCACTGCTGCGGCCACGAGGCTCAATACTACCAGCCCAATGGCGAGGCCCCAGGTTGCTTTCTCGAGAAAGTCGGCTGTTTTGCGTACACCACCAATTTGATTGGCGCTTCCAAACTCTGATGAAAGGCCACCACCCTTAGGGTTTTGAACCAAAATCACCAACACAAGGAACACACACACAAGGATAATCAAGACTCCGATAAATACCGACATGGTTTACTTTTTTGGTTTGGACTCGTCCAGTTTTTCAATAAGGCCGGCAAAGTAAACACTTTTTTCGGGATATTTCAATGCCAGCTGTTCGTATGCTTTTTTTGCCCGGGCAAGGTCTCCTTGCTTGGCGTAAATGTTTGCCAGCGTTTCAGATACAATGTCGCTGTCGTCTGCCAGACTCATTTTTCCCATGTTTATGGGCGAGAAGAACGAGGCCTTTTTTCGCTCAATTTTGGGTTCGTTCTGAATAAAGCGGTCAATCAGGCTTGAGGTATCAGCTTCACTTTCGGAGGGAGTATCCGACGTTGATGCACTTCCCCCCGAAATAAAATCGAGAAACGAAGTTGGTTTCCGGGGGGCAGGTGGAACAGGCACAGCAGGCGTTTCGCTCTCCTCTTGAATGGCCGATTCCAATTCACGCTGATAGGCGAGGGCCGCCACTTCTTTCAGTACCTCTATTTCGAGGTTGGTGGCATCAATGGATTCTGCTGATTGAGCCTTTTCAACTTGCTCGCGGGTTTCTTCAGCCACTTCGGGTTGCTCCGGAGTTGCAGCCGGAGTTTCTTCCGGGATTTGCTCACTCACTTCGGGAGTTAAGGGCTCTGCTTTTGGAATGTTGATTTCGGGCTCGGCTAAGGGCCTTTCAAGCGTGGCTTCCTCAATTTTGGCAATGGTTTCGCGCAGTGCGGTCTGCATAATGAGGCGGTAGAGCACTTTTCTGTCTGATGCGTACACCGCAGTGCGCTTGAGTTGCTGGCTGAATGCAGGGTCATCAGCGGTTTTCAGAGCCTTTGCGTAAAGCAACTGAAAGGACTGGCACCATGGATAGGTTTCCATCAATTGTCGCATCGGCTCAGTATGCTCGCCGCGAACTTTGGCGGGTTGGGCAATCAGTTCATTTATTTCAGCAGTGTTCATTACCAGCTTCCGAGTGATGCGTCAAAGATATCTTGTGTGAGCTGAAAATTGATTTCCTCAATCAGTGCAGCTTCAACATCCTGCAAATCTTGTGTGGTGGGGAAATCCGCAAATCGGCTAAAAGTCCGGTCAAAATTCTTCTCCTCTTCAAAGGTATTAACGTACGACACCTTGATGGTGATGGTGAGGCGGTTGATTTCGGCAAATTCATCTGCTGCAATCGCAGCCGGTGCCACATTGTAGCCAGTTACCGAACCCTCAAACTGCAGGTCTCCTTCGGCAACCACCAAATCCAAACGGCTTTGACCGAGGATGAGTTCTTTCAATTCCTCCGTAATGGTGAGTCCGTAAGTAGGGTCGGCCAGTGGTGCAATAACAGTAAAAGTCTCTACCGAAAAAGTCCTGGCATCTGCGGGAATATCCGCCCCGGTAAAAGAATAATTCACTTTGCAGTCAGAGAGAAATCCTGCTGCAAAAAGCATGAGTAGAATAAGGAAGAGCGGTCGTTGCATAGGGCCCTAGTTGAGGTCGTACTCCTTTATTTTTCGGTAGAGGGTGCGCTCGCTGATTCCCAACTCCCGTGCCGCGTCTTTTCGCTTGTTGTTGTGTTTCTTAAGCGCCTTTTTAATCAATTCACGCTCTGTGGCTTCCAGCGAAAGTGATTCCTCAATTTCGATGGGCTCCGGGAAGCGCTCATAAGGTTCATCGCGTTCCCGACTTACTTCCGCTTGCGAGGGCTCAAGGGATTTCCACCCGTCTTCTGACTGATACAGCTTTTTGATAAGCGCCATGTCTTCCTTGTCGGGCTGGCCGCCATCCTGCATAATGCCGAGCACCAGTTTTTTCAAATCATGCAAATCCGATTTCATGTCGAAAAGCACCTTGTATAAAATCTCGCGCTCGCTGAAATCTCCACCCGATTGTTCGCTGCTCACAACGGCCGGTAGGAGCGAGGCTTGCGAATCGGGCAGGTAGCGCATCAACATTTCGGGCGTTATCATGCGCTCTTCCTCAATAACCGATATCTGCTCGGTGATATTCTTTAACTGACGGATATTACCCGGCCAGTTGTAGTTCTCAAGCATGGTTACCGCTTCCGGACTTAGTTGTATGCCGGGCATTTTGTATTTGTCTGCAAAATCGGCCGCAAATTTTCTGAAGATGAGATGGACGTCCTCTTTCCTCTGTCGCAGTGATGGCAGGTGGATGGGAACGGTGTTCAGCCTGTAATAAAGGTCTTCGCGAAAACGCCCTTTCCGAATGGCTTCAAGTACGTTTACATTGGTGGCAGCGGTTACTCGCACGTCGGTTTTAATCACTTTGGAGCTTCCCACCTTCATAAACTCACCGGTTTCGAGCACACGCAGCAGGCGCACCTGTGTTTGCAGCGGGAGTTCTGCTACTTCATCCAAAAAGATGGTACCGCCATTGGCCACTTCAAAATATCCTTTGCGGGAGTCGTGCGCACCGGTAAAGGAGCCTTTTTCGTGTCCAAAAAGCTCGCTGTCAATGGTTCCTTCGGGAATGGCACCGCAGTTTACCGCAATATACTCTTTGTGTTTTCTGGCACTCAGGTGGTGAATGATTTGCGGCATCACCTCTTTTCCGGTTCCGCTTTCGCCGGTAATCAGCACAGCGAGGTCGGTAGGAGCAACCTGCATGGCTACCTCAATGGCGCGGTTCAGCTGGGGGCTGTTGCCGATAATCCCAAAGCGCTGTTTAATCTGCTGAATGTTCATGACGGTACTACTTCTCCTTTGAGCGTTGCAGCAGTGCAAGCGTTTATCTCAACGTGGATGTATGAGCCTTTCTCAAAATCTCCCTTGGGGAAAACCACCATGGCGTTTTGCGAATTTCGGCCGCACCATTCTGCATCCGATTTTTTTGACGGCCCCTCAACCAGTACCTCAAAGGTTTTGCCCACAGCACGCTCGTTGCTGGCTTTTCCGTTTTCCATCTGAAGTTCAATGATTTCTTCCAGCCGGCGCTGTTTCACTTCCTCAGGAACATCGTCTTCAAATTTTCTTTCAGCCAGCGTTCGCGGACGCTCAGAGTACTTAAACATGTACGCAAAATCGTAGGCCACATTGCGCATCAGGCTGATGGTATCGGCGTGCTCGGCATCAGTTTCGCCGCAAAAGCCCGCAATAATATCTGTGCTGATGGCGCAATCAGGCATAATCCGACGAATGGCAGCGATGCGGTTCAAATACCATTCACGGCTGTATCCCCGGTTCATGCGCTTCAACACTGAAGTGCTGCCCGATTGCACCGGCAGGTGGATGTACTTGCAAATGTTATGGTACTTCGCCATGGTTTCGAGCACATCGTCGGTCATGTCTTTTGGGTGACTTGTGGAGAAACGAATGCGCATTTCGGGCACGGCCAAAGCAACTTTCTCGAGCAGCTGAGCAAAGTTTACGGTGGGTTGTTCGGGGTCAATGACCTCGTTCTTTTTGGTGATGTTCCATCGGTAGGAATCCACATTCTGCCCCAGCAGTGTTACCTCGCGATAGCCCTGGTCAAACATGTATTTTGCTTCGTGCACAATGGTTTCGGGGTTTCGGCTTCGCTCCCGGCCACGGGTAAAAGGCACCACGCAAAAGGAGCACATATTGTCGCAGCCACGCATGATGGAGATAAATCCGGTAACTCCGTTCTGGTCGAGGCGCACCGGGCTGATATCTGCGTAGGTTTCCTCTCTGGAGAGCAACACGTTTACAGCTTTTTGCCCGCTTTCTACCTCGCCGATGAGGTTGGGAAGGTCGCGATAGGCGTCGGGGCCCACAACGAGGTCCACAATTTTTTCTTCTTCGAGCAATGTAGACTTAAGCCGCTCTGCCATGCATCCCAAAATACCCACAACCAGTCCGGGCTGCCGGCGTTTTCTCGCGTGAAAATGATGCAGGCGATTCCGAACCCTCTGCTCTGCGTTATCGCGGATGGAGCAGGTATTAATAAGGACTACTTCGGCTTCCTGCTCGTCGCGGGTGGTAGAATATCCCGCACCGGTTAAGATGGATGCTACGATTTCGCTGTCGGAAAAATTCATCTGGCAGCCGTAGCTTTCAATGTAAAGCTTTTTTCCGCTATCAGGAGAGCTGTCAAGGGCAATTGCTTCACCCTGGCGGCTTTCGTCAATCACTTTGGGTTGTGAGTCAAACATGTGTGTACTGGCAAAAAGTTAAGGCCCGCAAAGGTACAAATTTTGACCTTGCTCCTGACATTGTGGCAGTACGGCGAGTCGTTAAAATAGCTGAAAAATTGACTGGCCTATCATTCACATATACAGCGAAATATAAAAAAACTTTGGAAACGCTGAAGTGTTTTGCCTTACTTTGCAGCCTTCACGGAACAAACAATCTCACCCCAAAAGGGTATTGTAGCTATGGCAAAAAACCTTGTAATTGTTGAGTCGCCCGCAAAGGCAAAGACCATTGAGGGCTACCTCGGAAAGGATTTCACCGTGAAGTCCAGCTACGGTCATGTGCGCGATCTTGCGTCGAAAGACATTTCTATTGATATCGAGAACGGATTTAAGCCCGTTTACGAGGTGTCAGCCGATAAAAAGGCTGTGGTCAGTGAATTGAAAAAACTGGCTAAAAGTGCGGAGGTTGTTTGGTTGGCAACGGACGAGGACCGCGAAGGGGAGGCTATATCCTGGCACCTGAGCGAAACCCTCGGGCTGGATGACGCCAAAACCAAGCGCATCGTATTTAACGAGATTACCAAACCAGCCATAGAGCGCGCCATTGCCAATCCGCGCGCGGTGGATCAGAACCTCGTGAATGCCCAGCAGGCAAGACGGGTGCTGGACCGTTTGGTAGGATACGAGATTTCGCCCATTCTCTGGAGAAAAGTGCGGCCCTCACTTTCGGCCGGACGCGTGCAATCGGTTGCAGTACGACTGATTGTGGAGCGGGAGCGCGAGATTCAGGATTTTAAAAGCACCAGTTCTTACCGCGTGGTTGCCAGGCTCGAAACACCCGAAGGCGCTGCTTTTGAGGCACAGCTTGCCAAGCGCCTGAGCAAAGATGAAGCCGCGGCCTTGCTCAATGTGTGTAAGGATGCTGATTTTTCGGTGACTGATGTGGAGAAAAAGCCCGCAGTAAAAACGCCGGCTGCTCCTTTCACCACATCTACCTTACAGCAGGAAGCCAGTCGCAAGCTTGGTTATTCTGTGGCTCAAACCATGCAACTCGCACAGCGATTGTACGAAGCGGGGCACATCACCTACATGCGAACAGATTCGGTGAATCTGAGCGATACCGCTATTCAGGGTGCACAAAAGGCCATCGTGGATATGTATGGCGAGGATTTTTCGAATCCGAAGAAATACGCCACCAGAAACAAGTCCGCACAAGAGGCCCACGAGGCCATCCGCCCCACAGACCTCAGCAAACCTGCTGTTCAGGCTGAGGCCCGAGAGCAGCGGTTGTATGACCTGATCTGGAAAAGAACCATTGCTTCGCAAATGACCGAAGCTCAGTTGGAGCGCACTACAGCGCGCATCAGCATATCGGGTTCAAATGAAGAATTGGTTGCCAAGGGTGAGGTGCTCAAGTTTGAGGGATTCCTGAAAGTGTATCTCGAAGGGCGCGACGATGAACCCGAAGAAGAAGCCAAAGGAATGTTGCCGGCTCTGCAAACAGGTCAGCAATTGGGTCTTCAGGAAATGACCGCCACCGAGCGCTTTACGCAGCACCCGCCGCGCTACGCCGAAGCCAGTTTGGTGAAAAAACTGGAGGAGTTGGGAATTGGCCGTCCCTCTACCTATGCTCCAACGATTTCAACCATCCAGAAAAGGGGATATGTGTCGAAAGAATCGCGTGATGGAACCACACGCAAGTACGCTTTGATACGACTTTCAGGCGGTGTGGTGAAGGAAGAAGAGCACACCGAAAACACGGGTGCCGAAAAGAACAAACTCTTTCCTACCGACATCGGTATGGTGGTGAACGACTTTTTAATGGAGCACTTTGCCCAGATTCTGGAGTACAACTTCACCGCGGATGTGGAGAAAGAATTTGATGAGATTGCAGAGGGCGCTAAGCAGTGGGACAAGATGATTGAAGGCTTCTACAAGCCATTCCACAATCTCGTGGAGCAAACCCTTGAGCACTCCGAGCGGGCCACGGGAGAGCGGGAGCTGGGAACAGACCCCAAGTCCGGAAAGCGCATCATTGCCCGCATCGGTAGATATGGCCCCATGGTGCAGATTGGTGAAAGCTCCGACGAGGAGAAACCCCGGTTTGCCTCACTGCTTAAAGACCAAAGTATCTCAACCATTACGCTTGAGGAAGCATTGAAACTCTTCCTGCTTCCGCGCAAGCTGGGCACGTACAAGGATGAAGAGGTAGTAGCGGCCATTGGTAGATTTGGGCCTTTTGTGCGCTACGGAAAGCTTTTTGCCTCCATCCCTAAAGACCTCGACACGAATGTGTATGAGATTACCCTTGAACAAGCCGCAGAGCTCATTGAAGCCAAGCTGGAGCTGGAGAGAAACCGCATGATTAAAACCTTCCCCGAAAACGAGGAGGTGCAGGTTCTCAACGGACGCTTTGGGCCTTACATCAAGATTGGAAAGGATAACTTCAAAATTCCGAAGGACCTGGAGCCGTCGTCGCTCACCCTTGAGCAGTGTCTGAAGATTGCTGAGGAAGCACCCAAAACTGCGCGCCGTGGTAAAACAACCAAGGCGTCTGCAAGTAAAGCTGCCAAACCAAAGAAAGCACCGGCCAAAAAGAAACCGGCGGCCAGGAAAACAGGTAAGTCGTCTGCAAAGAAGTAACAAGCGATCAAGATGAGCGTGGCCGACCTTTCGATTTACATGCAGTCCCCCAAAGGTCTACCGGAAGATTTGAAGTCCAACTCACTGGGGGCATTGGTAGATGTTTACCGTGATGATTTTCCGGAGTGGCAGAACGCCAATATTGCGCTCATTGGTGTTTGCGAGGAACGTGGTGCCATCAATAATCAGGGCTGTGCTAGTGGCCCGGATGCCGTCAGACCCTACTTGTACAAACTCTTTCCGCCTTCAGGTGCGCCTATCAAGTGGTGTGATTTAGGAAATATCCAACCGGGTAGTGAAGTTAAGGACACCCACTTCGCGCTGAAATCCGTGGTCAGCGAGTTGCTTCGGCATAAAGTATTGCCCATCATAATTGGTGGAAGTCAGGATCTCACGCTTGCTAACTTCTCTGCCTACGAGCCGCTGGAGCAAACCATCAACGTGTTGGGGGTGGATCGGATATTTGATCTTGGACAAGATGAGGGTCGACTGCACGCAGAGTCCTATCTCAACCACATCATCCTTCACCAGCCGAATTTCCTCTTTAACTACAGCAACATCGGCTACCAGACCTATTTCCTTTGTGAAACTGAGCTGGAGCTGATGAACAAGCTGTATTTCGATACCTATCGGCTGGGACTATTCAAGGGAAATGTGGCGGCCACCGAGCCGATTGTTCGAAATGCAGACCTTGTCAGCTTCGATATATCGGCCATCCGTCAGTCGGATGCCCCGGGCTGCGGAAACAGTGGTCCCAATGGTTTCTACGGAGAAGAGGCGTGTCAGATGTGTCGTTATGCCGGTATGAGCGATAAGCTCACCTCCATCGGGTTTTACGAGTTCAATCCTGCATACGACAACAACGGTCAAACCGCCCATCTCCTTGCTCAGATGATTTGGTGCGTGATTGCCGGATACTACGCACGAAAGCATGACTTCCCCTTTAAGGACGAGGAAAAGTACTACCGTTATCAGGTGGTAGTGAATGACGCCGACCACGAACTGGTTTTTTTCAAAAGCAAGGTTTCCGACCGCTGGTGGCTCAGTGTACCTTATCCGCCCGGAAGCCGTGCGCGCTACGAGAGGCATCATCTTGTGCCCTGCGCCTATGAAGATTACCAGACGGCCTGCGCCAACGAGGTGCCTGATATATGGTGGCTCACCTACCAAAAGATTAGCTAGAATTGGCACTCTGAATCGGGGTAATCCACGTGCAGACTGTTGAAAAATTTTTGGTTGTTTGGGAATTTCTTTATTTTAGCCCCTGTTTCTGAGGGAAACGAAGCCAAAATTAAACTGTTAACCTGCGATAAACCAGCTCAATAGCATGAAGAAACTTTTACTAGCCTTCACGGGCCTGTTCCTTGCTTGTGGTGCTTATGCACAACAAGATCCACAATTCACCCAGTTTATGGCCGATCGTCTTTCGATCAACCCGGCTTTCGCTGGCAGCAAGGATATGATTTGTGGTACATTCATGTATCGCAATCAATGGGCTGGTTTTGATGGAGCCCCTACAACATTTTTGGTCAACGGTCACGCTCCCATACGATCGATTAACAGTGGTATCGGAATCACCTTTTACAACGACGTAATCGGGCAGTTGAACAATAACATTGTTCGTGCGCATTACTCATACCACTTAAAGGTGGGTCAAAATTTCTTGAATTTCGGAGCGTCTGTGGGGATGTTTAACAGCGCAATCAACACCACCGAGTGGGTAGCTATTGACGGTGTTCAAAATGATATTTCTATTCCGCTTGGTCAGCAGAGTAATACCAAGTTTGACGCATCTTTTGGACTGTATTTCCATCGCCCAGGTAAGTTTTACGCAGGCTTGTCCTCAACACACCTTTCGCAAGGAAGAATGTTCGATGTGAATATTGAGCTTGCGCGACACTACTATTTGATGGGGGGGTACATCTTTGATTTGAGCCCCGCCTTTAACTTGGTGCCCAATATGCTGATTAAGTCAGACTTGGCTTCAACGCAGTACGATGTGAACCTAAATGCGGAGTACACTGCAGGCAATAATATGATTTGGGCGGGCGTTACATATCGCACAATTGATGCTATAGCACCGCAGCTCGGCTATCAGACCGAAATCGGTAAGAGTATAATTAGGGTGGGGTACTCTTATGACTTCACAACATCGCAATTGGCGAATTATAGCACCGGAAGTCACGAAATTATGGTGAACTTCTGCTTCAAGATTGAGAAACCATTGCCTAAGGAAATTCACAAAACCGTAAGGTTCTTGTAATGTAACTAAACACCAAAGTTTCCGTATAAACCGGTTCGGGTTGTTAGTTACAAGGGCCTGTTGTGAGGAAATTTTAAAACCATAGAGAGATGAAACAGACGCTCTTTTTAATGGCAGTTTTCGCCTCGCTGCTTTTTAGCAGTTGTGGCGGAGGAAACAGGGGGGAACTCGTGGGTGTACAACCGCGCGAGGATTTCGTTCAGTACAACCCCTATGGTATGAACTACATTCACTTTGGGAGCTACGTGATGGGTCCCAATGATCAGGATGTGCCATACGCCATGAACACCAAAAGCAAAACGGTAACCGTGGGTGCTTTCTACATGGACGACACTGAGATTTCCAACAACGAGTATCGCCAGTTTGTTTACTGGGTTCGCGACTCAATAGCGCACATGCGATTGGGCGAGGCTGGTATCGGTGAGCACGTTTTTGAAGAAGATGCCTACGGGGAGGAGCTCTATCCGCCCATCATCAACTGGCGTGAGAAAATTCGCTGGAATGATGAAGAAGAGCGGGAAGAACTCTTTGATATGTTCCTTCCGGAACACGAGCGGTTCTATCGTCGTAAGGAGATTGATACTCGTAAGCTCTTGTTTGAGTACTACTGGATTGACCTCAAGAGCGCGGCACGTAAGTCGGGCAAAGACAATGACCTCTCTTTTACCAACCAATTGGGGCAAACACACTCCATCCGCGGACACGTTGATCGCTCGCAATTCATCATTAGGGAGGTGATACCTGTTTATCCTGACACCCTTTGCTGGATTCACGATTATACCTATTCGTATAACGAGCCGCTCACCGAGGCGTACTTCTGGCACCCCGCCTACGATGAATACCCCGTAGTGGGTATTACCTGGGGTCAGGCCAAAGCCTTTAATGTATGGCGATCGCAGTTGTTGGATACGTGGAAGTTCCGAAACGGAGAGACCTACGTACACAAGTTCCGACTGCCAACTGAATCTGAATGGGAATACGCGGCAAGAGGTGGAATCAACCTGAGCCTTTACCCATGGGGAGGCCCTTACATTCGAAACCGCCTTGGATGTCCGTTGGCTAACTTTAAGCCACTACGCGGAGACTATGTGGATGACGATGGGTTACATCCTGTGAATGTTCGTAGCTACGAGCCGAACGGATACGGTTTATATTGCATGGCCGGTAACGTAGCTGAGTGGACCAGCACCGCTTACGATCCTTCTGTGTACGACTTTTCACACGATATGAACCCGGAATACCAATACGATTCGAAAACCAATGATCCTCCAGCCCTGAAGCGCAAGGTGATTCGTGGTGGGTCATGGAAAGACATAGAATACTTCTTGCAGTGTGGTACACGAAGCTACGAGTATCAGGATACTGCGAAATGTTACATAGGATTCCGCTCAGTAATGAGCTACCTGGGAAGAGGTAAAACAGGGGATCCAAAATCATGGAACTAAAATCAAGGACTCAATTTTTCAATCAATAACTAACATCAATCAAAATCTAAAACGCTAGGGAATTATGAAACCAGGAAGTAAAGGATGGAAGAAGTTTATGGCCAAACTGTATGGCTGGGGTGCTGCAATTGTAATTTTGGGAGCACTGTTTAAAATTCAGCACTGGCCCGGTGCGGGTGTCATGTTGACCGTTGGTCTGACAACAGAGGCGGTTATCTTCTTCTTCTCGGCATTTGAGCCGATTCACGAAGAACCGGATTGGGGTTTGGTTTACCCCGAACTCAACACAGGCGAGCGCGCTGAGCACGGTGATGAGGAGCCCAAAGGTTCGATTACAGAACAGCTCGACAACATGCTCGAGGAGGCGCGCATTGAACCGGAACTAATCGCCAGTTTAGGCGAAGGAATGCGTGCATTGAGCACACAAGCTAATAAACTGAGTGAAATTTCTGACGCATCTGTTGCAACAAATGAATATGTAGACAACCTTCGCGGTGCTTCTAGCCGCGTTTCTGAATTATCAGATTCCTACGCACGTGCCTCTGAATCATTGGTGGGCCTTACTTCTCAAGCAGAGAGTGGTTCCGCAGCCGGTGAACACCTTCAGAAAATGGCTGGTAACCTTGCCCGTTTGAATGAAGCTTATGAAACACAATTCCAGGAGTTGTCTAAAACTCAAGGTCTCTACGCCGGAATCGGTGAGCTTCTCTCAAACCTCAACGAGTCTGTTGAAGATACCAAAAAGTACAAAGAGAACATTGCTGCGCTGAGCAGCAACCTTGCTCAACTCAATACCGTTTACGGAAACATGTTGTCGGCGATGACCGTTAACAGGTAAGTTTCTTATTTCTAACCTAATCTAAACGAATCTAAAAGATGGCTGGAGGTAAAGAAACACCGAGGCAGAAGATGATCGGTATGATGTACCTGGTACTCACGGCTCTTCTCGCACTTAATGTGTCGAAGGAAATCCTTGATGCTTTTGTACTGATCAATGAAGGTTTGGAGAATACCAAAGTAACCTTCAAACAGAAAATTGACGAGCAATACGCAAAATTCGAAGCGTCTTACAGTGAAAACCCTGCGAAATACAGGGAGAACTGGAATAAAGCGGACGAAGTTCGTACGATGGCCAATGAAATCACCGATCAGGTGGACAGAATCAAGGCACACCTCATATCCAAGGTAGAGAAGCGACCTATGGAGGAGGTTATCGCGAGCAACAATCGCGGTCAGGATACTGTCCTTTCCCTGCAGTACGTGAATATGAAAGACAACTACGACATCAGTACTGAGGTGTTGGTAGGCGAGAACGCCGGAATGCCAAGAACATCGCACCCTGATGGAGACTTTTTGGCCGCTGCCAATCTCCGAAAAAACCTGGAAGAGTTTCGGGACAGGCTAAAGGAGTTATTGGACGGGCAGATGCCGGTTTTGGCAGATAACTTTGACCGTACATTCGATTTCGCTGATCGAAGAGATGCATCCGGAACCATGAGCACCTGGGAGGGTATGAATTTCTATTACATCCCGCTGGCGGCTGTAATCACCAACCTTTCAAAAATTCAAACGGATGTACGGAACGTAGAGGCCGACATGGTTTCTTGGCTAATGGCTGATGTGGATGCGGCTTCATTCAAGTTTACCAAGCTCGTACCCATTGCTATTCCTCAAACCAATTACGTACTGCAAGGAGATACTTTCAGGGCAGACGTATTCCTCGCGGCATACGATGACACCAACTTTCCTTCAGTAGAGATAGGTGTAGATCAATCTGTTCAGCACGATTCATCTACCACATCACTCGCGGGTGAGTCCGTTGAAGTGCCTATAGGAGATGACGGTTTTGCCAAGTTGCGTATTCCTGCGGGTCAGGTTGGCTTCCAAACATGGAAAGGTCTGATTCGTTTTAAAGGTCCGCAAGGAGAAATACCTTTCTTGTTCGATGTGAACTTTGAAGTTGCCAAGCCGTCGCTGGTTGTTTCTCCTACCAAGATGAATGTTTTCTACCGCGGTTTGGAAAACCCTGTGGATATCTCAGTACCTGGTTTCTCAGCAGAGAAGATCAAGCCAAGTGTCACAAACGGAACCCTTAGTCGAACCAGTGAAGGCTGGGTGGTAAAACCCGGGCAAGGGGCTGAGTGCGTCATCAGCGTAAGCGTTGAAATGGACGATGGCAGCTCCAAACCCATGGGAAGCATGAATTTCCGTTGTAAGAATGTACCCAAGCCAACTCCAACATTTGCTGGTTTGAGCATTGGAGACACCCGTATTGAAAAGGCGAAGGCAGTTGCCCAGATTGGTGTAGGAGCGAAAATGGAAGATTTTGTATTCGACCTCAAGTACCCTGTGGTTTCTTTCGACCTAACTACCATTATGCGAGGAGAGGCCATTACCCGGAAGTCGAATAGTAACCGCCTCACGGATGAGCAAAAACAAATGCTACAAAACGTGGCGCGAAACCAGAAAATACTCATTGAGAACATCAAGGCACAGGCTCCGGATGGTAGCATCAACCCCATCGGAAACCTCTCCTTTACGGTGTACTAAAAACCTGAGGCTATGAACAACGCAAGAAAGATTTTTTCGGCAGTGCTTCTCCTGAGTGTAGGGACGTTTCCCTTCACTATGCAGGCGCAAACAGTTCTTGATGGTGCGTACATTAAAGAGCATACCAAGACCAACAAAATCATCCAGTACCCGCACCTTCGCGAGGCGGATGTTATGTGGTCGAAGCGAATATGGCGTACCATTGAGCTAAAAGAAAAAATTAATCACCCGTTGTACTTTCCTCACAATGAGATTAACGATCGCAAAAGTCTGTTTCAGGTTATTCGCGATGGTTTGATTGTAGAAGGCTCCATCACGGCATACGACCCCGGAGTGACACTGGATGATGAGTTCAACGACCCCATGCTTATTTCTGAAGTGGAGGGTATTTTGGCCAAGATGGACACGATGCTCGTACCCGACCCGGATGATTGGGACAGGATGATTGAAGTGATTCAACAAAACGATATCACACCCGATCAGATTGAACGTTACCAAATCAAGGAGGACTGGTATTTTGACAAGCAGCGCTCGGAAATGTATGTACGCATCATCGGGTTGGCACCGCAAATCGCGGCTCTTACCCAAGATGGTGAGCGAACAGGTGCCTACAGAACGCTGTTCTGGCTCTACTTCCCGGAGTGCCGCTACCTCTTCTCGAACTGGGAAGTGTACAATCGCGCCAACGATTCAGAGCGTAGAACCTTTGATGATATCTTTATGAAGCGCCAGTTTTCGAGTTTCATTCACAAAGAGCAAAACGTATATGACCGCAGCATTGTGGAATACGCCATTGGAATTGACGCACTGCTTGAGTCGGAGCGAATCAAGGAGGAACTCTTTCTGATGGAGCACGACCTCTGGAACTTCTGATACAATCTATTTCTCACGAAGAAAAAAGCGCCCTTAATACGGCGCTTTTTTCTTTGATTGCAACCAAGAGTCATGTTTGGAGTTGGTAATGTAAGCTTGCATTTTGGAGATAGGCCCATTTTTGACGGCATCTCATTTCAGGTAAATGATCAGGATCGTATAGGGCTGGTGGGGCGAAACGGTGCGGGAAAATCTACCCTGCTCAAGTTGATGGCCGGCCTTATCAAACCTCAGGAAGGCGATGTGGCAAGTTCCAGCGGATATTCCATCGGTTATCTGCCTCAGGAAATTGACCATCACTCTGACCAAACCGTCATTCAGGCTGTTGCAGAGGCGCGGCAGGAAGAGCAAGGCATGTTGAACCGGATCGCCGAAATTCAAGCGGCATTCGATGCCGGAGTAGACGATATGGACGTGATGGCTGAGCTGCTCGATGAATTTAACCTCCTTAATGAGCGGTATCAGTTGATTGGAGGGCAGTCCTCCGAAGAACTAATTGAACGCGTGCTTAAAGGATTGGGTTTTTCCCGGCAGGATTTCGACCGCTCCCTGAACGAATTTAGCGGCGGCTGGAAAATGCGCGTAGAGCTGGCCAAAATTCTGGTTACGTCGCCCGATTTACTGCTTTTAGATGAGCCCACCAATCACCTCGATATTGAATCCATAGAATGGCTGGAGGGCTTTTTGTCCAACTACAGTGGCTCGATGGTGCTCATCTCGCACGATGTTGCTTTTCTCGATGCAGTGACCTCTCGCACCATAGAGATTGTAAACGGCAAAATCCGCGATTACAAAGCGTCCTACACGGGTTTTCTGGAGCAGCGCGAGCTCATCATCGAGAAGCAACGGCAGGAAGCCCGTAACCAGGAGCGCACCGTGCGTGAAACCGAGGCCCTCATCAATAAATTCAGAGCCAAAAGTTCAAAAGCTTCTTTCGCTCAGTCGCTCATCAAGAAGCTAGACCGCATGGAGCGTGTGACGGTGGATGAG
Organism: Flavobacteriales bacterium; assembly: GCA_007129985.1. Taxonomy (GTDB): domain Bacteria; phylum Bacteroidota; class Bacteroidia; order Flavobacteriales_D; family SKUL01; genus SKUL01. Next base: position 14,897 of record SKUL01000192.1, on the reverse strand, counting down.
GACCAGCACGAATCGCTTAACCTCCGTTTTCCCGAAGCTCCAAGGCCGGGAAAGGTGGTGCTCAAGGCAAATAGCATTGGCAAGCACTACGGAAGCAAGCACCTGTTTGGCGATGTACAGATGGAGCTTGAGCGCGGCGAGAAAGTAGCCCTTATCGGTAAAAACGGAATTGGTAAGACCACGCTGCTCCGCATTTTGGTGGGCGACGAAACACCGGATGGTGGTGAGGTGAATCTGGGCCATCAGGTGCAAATGGGCTATTTTGCCCAACACCAAACCACAACGCTCGACGAGAATCTCACCGTTTTTGAGGTGATAGACCAGGAGGCCACCGGCGATATGCGCACGCGTATCCGGAGCTTACTGGGAGCATTTCTGTTTAGCGGAGACGATGTGTACAAAAAGGTTAAAGTGCTGAGCGGCGGCGAAAAATCGAGACTGGCACTTTGCAGGTTGATGCTGAAGCCGTACAACCTGCTCATCATGGATGAGCCTACCAACCACCTTGATATTGACTCGAAAGACGTGTTGAAACAGGCGCTTCAACAGTTTCCGGGTGCTTTGCTCATCGTGTCTCACGACCGGCATTTTTTGCAGGGTCTTACCGATAAGCTATTCGAAATAGAATCGGGTGGGTTGAAAACACACCTCAAGGATATTCAGACTTTTTTGGCGGAAAAGAACGCCGCCAACATTGCCAACTACGAGCGCGCTGCCAAAACCAAAGCCGTAAAACCGGTAGCGGAAAAAGGAAAAGCAGTGCATGGAGCGCAGCGAAAAGAGCTTGAAAAAGAAGCCCGACGCATAAAGACCCAGGTGCAAAAGCTTGAAGCCAAAATCACGGAGTTTGAAGAAAAACTCGCGGAGTTGAATCGCGAAAGCGCAGAACTTGACTTTAGCAATCAGGATTTGGTGCGGGCCAGTTTCGAAGAGATCACCGCGGTAAAAAATGCGCTTTCGCAGACTGAGGATGAATGGGCACAAGCCATAGAACAACTGGAGCAGGCCGAGCAGAAGTTGTCTGAATCGTAGCAAAAAAAAAAGAGGTTGCTCAATGTTGAACAACCTCTTGCTTAGTAGCGGGGGCCAGACTCGAACTGACGACCTTCGGGTTATGAGCCCGACGAGCTACCAACTGCTCCACCCCGCAATATATCGTTTTGATTTTGGATCTTTTTCTCGTTATTCAAGGCCTCTTTTGGCCTCAAACGGAGTGCAAAGGTATATTTTGTTTCTTTGTTAACCAAATTTCATGCTTTGAAACACCGTGCAGGCTTCGTAAATATTATCGGTAAACCCAATGTGGGTAAGTCAACCCTGATGAATGCTGTTCTCGGCGAATCGCTCTCCATCATCACCCCAAAGGCCCAAACCACGCGGCATCGCATCATGGGCTTGCTTAATCACCCGGATTATCAGGTTGTGTTTTCTGACACTCCCGGACTACTCGCTCCGTCTTACAAAATGCAGGAGCGGATGATGAATTTTGTGGAGCAGGCCTTTAGCGATGCAGATATTATCATCTATATCACGGTGCCGGATGAAGTCATTGAAGAGGAATTGCGCGAAAGAATCAACTCGTTGGGGGTGCCCGTGCTGGTGCTTCTGAACAAAATTGATATCAGCGATCAGGAGGCAGTTACAAAGGAAGTGGAGAAACTTAAGGAATGGTTTCCCGATTCTACTGTTATGCCGGTTTCGGCCTTGCATCGCTTCAATCTGGATACTGTGCTTGAGTTCATCATTGAATGGTTGCCGGAGCATCCGCCTTACTTCGATAAAGACTCGTTGTCCGACAGGCCCATGCGCTTCTTCATGTCGGAAATGATTCGCGAGCAAATCTTTCTTCACTACCAAAAGGAAATTCCCTATTCAGCACAAGTGGAGATCGAGAGCTTTAAGGAAACAGAGGAACTTATTCACATTCGGGCAATTATTTATGTGATGCGCCAATCTCAAAAGGGTATTGTCATTGGGCATAAGGGCGAAAAGCTGAAAAAAGTAGGGTCCGGTGCCCGTAAAGCCATGGAGAAGTTCCTTGGTGCAAAAGTTTTTCTTGAGCTGCATGTAAAGGTGGACGAAAACTGGCGCGACGAAAATCACAAACTCGATAAATACGGATACCTCTAACAAGATGAGAAAGGTTGTTGCCATTGTCGGACGCCCCAATGTGGGTAAGTCCACCCTATTTAACCGATTAACTGAATCGCGCGATGCAATCGTAGATTCTGTGAGCGGAGTTACACGCGACCGGCATTACGGCATAGCCGAATGGAATGGTGTGAAATTTTCCGTGATTGATACCGGTGGGTACACCATCAATTCCGAAGACGTATTTGAGCAAGCCATTCGCCGTCAGGTTGAATTGGCTGTTGAAGAATCGAATGTCATCCTTTATCTGGTGGATTGGCAATCGGGCATTACAGACTATGACGAGGCCATAGCCCGTCTCCTTCGTAAATCAGGAAAAGAGGTTCTGTTGGTTTGTAATAAAATTGACTCGCCAGACAAGACTCCGCTGGCGGCTGAGTTTTATTCGCTTGGACTTGGTGAAGTGTACACCGTTTCGGCGGTGAATGGAGGTGGAACGGGTGATATGCTCGACGCCCTTGTGGAGCTGCTTGGAAAGCCGGCAGCAGAGGAAGAAGATGAACCGGACATACCGCGCTTTGCCGTCGTGGGCCGTCCCAATGTGGGAAAATCCTCGCTCATTAACGCACTCACCGGCGAAGACCGTAATATAGTGACCGATGTTGCCGGAACTACGCGCGATACGATAGGTACCCGCTACCGATCCTATGGATTTGACTTTTTGCTGATGGATACAGCAGGTATCAGGAAAAAGGCCAAGGTACATGACGACCTGGAATTCTACTCAGTGATTCGATCCATTAGGGCCATTGAAAGCAGCGATGTGTGTTTTCTGCTCATCGATGCCCTTGAAGGCTTGGAAAAGCAAGACCTCAATATCTTTTCCATGATTCTCAAGAACAAAAAAGGCGTGGTGATTCTCGTAAACAAATGGGATGTGTACGAAAAAGACCAGCACAGCACGCGTAAACTTGAGGAGGAAATCCGCGAAAAGATTGCCCCTTTTAACGATGTGCCCATTTTGTTCGTGTCGGCAATGACGAAGCAACGAATCTATAAAGCCCTCGAAACGGGCATAGAGGTATTTCAGAATCGCAAGCAGCGTGTATCAACTTCACGCCTCAACGATGTAATGCTCGAAATCATCGAACGTACGCCACCACCGGCTTACAAGGGTAAATACGTGCGCATTAAGTACGTAACTCAGCTTCCGACGCACGTGCCGAGTTTTGTGTTTTTCTGCAACCTCCCACAGTATATCAAAGATCCGTACAAACGCTTTGTTGAAAATAAACTGCGCGAAAACTTCACATTTACAGGGGTTCCAATCAATGTCTTCTTCCGCCAGAAATAGGCTGCTGGTAATTTTGGTATTCGTCGTTGCCTAACGCGGAGTGTAAAACTGGAACGATGATTGCTATGCTTCAAGTGCTCAGAATCATCCGAATGGCGTTCAGAAGTAGCGTCAATCAAGTGGCGAAGAGTACCAAATACAGCGTATGCGGGCTTTTGTATTACAGGTGATCTTACTTTTTATTCTGCTTCCGGTTCACGGCCAATACTACCCTTTGCGCGATTTTGAGTACACCTGGAAAGAAGCCCACCCCAAGTCTATTCCTGTTCATGCCCGTTGGGAGAATCATCCGGCGGTCATTTTGAAAGATGAGCGAAGGCTCTCCGTTCGGGGCCAAAAAAGCACACACATGTATGTGTATCTCGAGAGAAAATTGCGCGTAAAGCTACACAGTCGTGATGGTCATCGTGTGCCCTTCCAAACCTTCAGATTACCCGAATCATGGGATCCTTTTTACGACGCACGAAATCTGCCTCTCGAAAAAAGAGATGAGCGCCTCAGTGCAGATTACCTCAATACGCGCATGGTGTTCTTTGCCGCCCGAAAAGTATTGCCGGATGGAGGTACGGTATCGGTAGATTGGACTGATCGCTTCGACACCGACAGGCTGGAGATTTATCAGCGCTCCGAAATCCAGTTTCGTTATGTTTTTGAATTGTTGGGACTGGCTCCCGACGATGAAATTGAGATTCACTACAAGGTTGAGATTCCGTATATCGACAACTCGATACTTTTTAACTACCAGCGGGTTTTTTTCCATCACAACTACCCCATTCAGGAGCAGCGGCTGGAGGTGGTTATGCCCAAGCACAACATCAGTCTCATTACCGGCGTAAAGCCCGACTCCGTGTATACGCGCAAACGCCGAACGTCGCGGGTGTGGTATCGTCATAACCTCAGTCCTTGTATCAATGAACAGGGAGTCAGACCCTCCGAAGACCTTCCCCATATTGTTGTAAGTCTCAATACCCAGAGTTTCAGAAACCGCACAAGGCATTACCTGTCTGATCAGTTGCTTCCATCGGATTATACTTACAAAACGCTGCTCAACAGAGAGTCTAATGCGTTTTGGTTGTACCGCGTAGCTACCCGACGCATAGAGTTGGATGCTCAAACCAAAAAGCTAAAGCGCTTTATGGCTGAGCAAACTTCCGATATACCGGACGACCTGAATCTTTCAAAATTTGCCAGGCTGCATGAAGTGATTACCGAAGACTTCACCTTTAGCTGGGACGATGCGTACTACGAGGAGCGCGATATGAGTCTCGAAAAAATGGGTTCGCAGGTTGAGCGCGGGCAAATGCGCAATATCAGCCGGTATAATCTCTATGCTAAGATGATCAACATGTTGGGGCTTTCATATAATACGGCTTACATGATGGACTCCAGAATCGGAACCATGACCATACCTTATCACGGTAACGTGCTTTTTTCGGATTTTTCTTTTGCCGTTCCCGACGACCATAACATGCTGAACTTCTTTTATCCCAAACGCAACCGGTTTGGGTATGGTCCCAATGAATTTCCCTTTTACCTGGCGGGAACTCCTGCTTTTTTGGTGAACTACGTAGATCTGCATTTTGAAGAGGGATACTTTCCTCCGTTGGTCAATTTGCCCGAAATGACCGATGAAAATTTCAGGCAAACCCGTATAGACATGGAGATAGACACAAAAAACCGACGAGCCACAGGCATCTTGGACGTTACCTTGTCGGGCCAGTTCAGCACGCTCACCCGCTCACTATTTGAATTTGGGCGCATTGATAGTACCATCAATCCGGCCTACGCCAGAATTGTATTGGATGGCCAAGATGTAGAATGGTCCAACCTCGATCGCACAGAGTACAACCCATTTGCTCCCTTTGGCAGACGATATGAAGTAAACTTCGACTGGGCTGATGCAGGGCAGTCAACTGGTGGTAATTCATACGAACTGCCCCTGTACAACTGGTTCAACTTTGTGACCTGGCCTGATTTTGATCGTTTTCCGAGGGTGCTGCCCTTTTACCCCGATTTTGTGGGGTGGGACGAATTTTTGGTTAATCTCAAATTCGACCAGCCGGTGGAAATTCTGAACCTCGATGAACTGGAGCGTGCGGTTGAAAACGATTTTGGTGAGCTTGCCGTGCACTTTATCAAGGAGCATCCCAACGAGATAAGCATCCGAGCCTATCACGCTGTAACTGCTGAGCGCGTGCCCGCCAATCAGGCGGTGCTGGTTTCCCAGATTTATGGCTACATCAATGACCTGAACAATGCCAGCTTGAAGTTGGGCTTCTTTCAGGATTAGAGTTTAAAGGCCTTCTTCAGTTTTTCTACGTAATCCAACTTCTCCCAGGTAAAGGTCTCAACCTTGTACTTCTCTTTTTGACCGCTGGGTAGTACGAAAGTCAGGGTTTTTTGCTCTGATTCACGCCCCATATGCCCGTAGGCGGCGGTTTCGCGGTAAATAGGGTTTCGCAGTTTGAGGCGCTGCTCAATCTGGTAAGGGCGCATATCGAAAATCTTCAACAGCTTCTCGGCAATCTCACCATCTGTAAGGTTTACATGCGCCGTTCCGTAGGTGTTCACGTAAAGTCCCATGGGCTCTGCAATTCCAATGGCGTAGGCTACCTGTACGAGTGCCTCATCGCAAAGGCCTGCGGCCACCATGTTCTTGGCAATATGGCGGGTGGCATAGGCGGCTGAACGGTCAACCTTCGAGGGGTCTTTTCCGGAGAAAGCACCCCCACCGTGTGCGCCACGACCACCGTAGGTATCTACGATAATCTTACGTCCGGTCAGCCCACAGTCACCGTGCGGACCTCCAATCACAAACTTACCCGTGGGGTTTACATGGTAGGTAATGTGCTCGTTAAAGAGGCGCTTCAACCGGTCCGGAAGCTGGCGCTTTACCCTTGCAATGAGATGCTTCTTGATATCTTCGCGAATCACTTTCTGCATCTCTTGCTCAGCTTTGCGAACAGAGGCATCTGAATTTGCCCTGGGAGCCACAAAATCATCGTGCTGGGTAGAAATAACGATAGAGTCAATCTTCAGAGGCTGGTGATCGTCGCCATAAAGAATGGTAACCTGCGCTTTCGCATCCGGACGGAGGTAGGTCATTTTCTTTCCCTCCTTGCGAATGGCGGCCAATTCTTTGAGTAGGCTGTGAGCCAGTTCAATACCAAGAGGCATGTAGTTGTCGGTTTCCTTGCAGGCATACCCGAACATCATTCCCTGGTCGCCGGCGCCCTGTGATTCCGGGTCATTCCGCTCAACGCCGCGATTTATATCGGCACTTTGTTCGTGAATAGCCGACAGAATTCCGCAGGAGTCAGCGTCAAATTTGTACTCGCTTTTGGTGTAGCCAATATCTCTGATTACATCGCGCACAATACTTTGAACATCCAAGTACGCCGATGATTTTACCTCACCGGCAACAATCACCTGTCCGGTTGTTACGAGTGTTTCGCAGGCTACTTTAGAGTCCTTGTCAAAGGCCATAAAGTGGTCAATAAGCGCGTCAGATATTTGGTCTGCAATTTTATCGGGGTGTCCTTCCGACACCGATTCGGACGTAAAATAGTAAGGCATGTAAGCGTTTTTAAAAGGTGCGCTAAAATAGGAAAAACTAATAGAGGCCAAGTGAACCTCCGACAGACCTAGGTGGTTTGCTCGGCGTGCGTAAGCTGCTTAAAAATATCCTCGAGCTTTTGATGCTCCGCCTGCATCCCCAACACGGAGAGTTTATGCTGCACGGCAAATTGAAAAAGGTCTTCTCTCAAATCCATTTCCGGCGCGTGGCTGATACGGTACTGGAAGCCTGAAACATGCTCCACTCGCTTCACACCTTTTAGTTTTTTGAGATCGCCGGATGAGGTCAGGGTATTGAACTCAACTACCAGAACCTTTACCTGTGTGACATTGCTCATCAGCACGCTTACCGGACTGTCGGCCACAATATTGCCGCGGTTGATGATGATTACACGGTCACAGATGGCCTCAACCTCCTGCATAATGTGGGTAGATAGCATCACCGTTTTCTTCTCGCCAATGGTGCGAATCAAGGCACGCACCTCGGCCAGTTGGTTAGGATCCAGTCCGCTCGTAGGTTCGTCAAGAATAAGCACTTCGGGGTCATGAATCATAGCCTGCGCCAAACCAACGCGCTGCCGGTATCCTTTGCTCAGGGCGCCAATGGGTTTTTTCTGTTCGAGCGTAAGCCCAACCAGTTCAATCATCTCATCCACGCGCTCACGGACATTTTTCACCTTGTACATTCCGGCTACAAAACGCAGGTACTCTTTTACATACATGTCAAGATAAAGCGGGTTGTGCTCAGGCAGGTATCCCACATTTCGCCTCGCGGCCTTCGAGTCTTCCATCACATCATGTCCACACACCAATACCGTTCCGGCACTGGGGGGGATGTAGCCTGTAATGATTTTCATCATGGTAGATTTTCCTGCTCCATTCGGGCCGAGGAAACCCACTACTTCGCCTGACGCGATGTTGAAGCTCACATTGTTCAAGGCGAGTTGCTCGCCGTATCGCTTACTTACTTCTTTAACTTCTATGGACATAGGATAATACTGAGAATCGTTGCGAAGATAGGATTAACCCTCAGTTCTTTCAGGGTGCATGGGGCAAGATTTGTTAAAGGGATAGGATTGCAGTGTGTACTTTTGAGGAATGGAGATGGGAGTGGTCATGAAGTCAACCGGAAGCTGGTACGACGTGCGTAGCCAGGACGGCAAAACCGTGAAATGCAAGATTCGCGGCAAAATCCGTTTGAAAGGCTTGCGCACCACCAATCCCGTGGCAGTGGGCGACAAAGTGCGTTTTGAAATGCAGGATGAAGAAACCGGAGTCATAACCGGAATTGAGCCCCGCATGAACTACATTGTTCGCCGCTCGGTAAATCTTTCGCGCGCAGCTCATATACTCGCGGCCAATATTGACCAGGCTTTGCTGCTTGTAACCTTGAAAGAACCGCTTACCCTGCCTGCTTTTGTTGATCGCTTTCTGGTTACAGCCGAGGCTTATCACATTCCGGCAGTTCTCATTTTCAACAAGATTGACATTTACAGTGAGGCCGAACTCGATACCCTACGGGGATTTGCCTCAGTGTATTGGGATGTGGGTTATCGCTGTCTGGAAGTATCGGCCGAAACGGGCGAGGGTTTGGAGACAGTGCGAAAACTGCTCGCCAACAAGGTGAGCTTGCTCTCGGGTCATAGTGGAGTAGGGAAGAGCACCTTGGCCAATGCGGTAGATTCCGGACTCAAACTTCGCACGGCTGCATTGTCGGAATCTTTTCGCATGGGCCAGCACACCACGACTTTCGCGGAAATGCACCCACTTTCTTTTGGGGGCTACGTGATTGATACGCCGGGCATCAAGGGTTTTGGTCTGGTGGATTTCGAAAAGACCGAGATTGCCGAACGTTTTCCGGAGATGCGTGCCCTGATGTCTGGGTGTAAATTCCACAACTGTGTGCATGTGGATGAGCCTCAGTGTGCGGTAAAAGAAGCGGTTGAGGATGGGCGCATTGCCTGGACCCGTTACGACAGCTATCTGAAACTTTACTTTAACAACGAAGCCGAGGACACCTATCGGCAAAATCCATACAGCTAGGCTATGCGAGCAGTGATTCAGCGGGTTACAGAGGCTTCGGTAAAGGTTGAGGGCAAAGTAGTGGGCGCCATAGGTAACGGGCTGCTCATTCTGTTGGGTATTGAGCATGATGATGACGAACAGGATGCACTCTGGCTTGCAGAAAAAATCGCAGCACTTCGCATTTTCTCTGACGCCGAAGGAAAAATGAACGCCTCCATAGCAGATGCTAAAGGAGCGGCTTTGGTCATCAGCCAGTTTACACTTCACGCCAAAACCAAAAAGGGAAACCGTCCGTCGTTCATACGTGCGGCCAGGCCGGAACACGCTGTACCCATGTACGATAAGTTCGTGACCTTTTTAGAAAAAACGCTCGGAAAGCCCGTGCAAACCGGTTCATTCGGAGCCATGATGCAGGTGTCTTTGGTAAACGATGGCCCGGTAACCATTTGGATTGACACAAAAAACAAGGAATAGACAAAAAGCAAGAGCATGACAATCAGAGAAAGCCAAGAAATGGTAGATGAGTGGATTAAAACCCATGGAGTGAGATACTTTAGCGAACTCACCAACATGACTATTCTCACTGAGGAGGTAGGAGAACTGGCCCGAATTATGGCGCGGCGATACGGTGATCAGTCGGAAAAAGAAAGCGACAAGGGTCTGGACATTGCTGATGAAATGGCAGATATCCTATGGGTCTTACTTTGTCTAGCCAATCAATGCAACGTCAATCTATCAGAAGCATTTCTGGCCAACTACGAGAAAAAAACACAGCGCGATATCAACCGGCACAAGAACAACCCCAAGCTGCGCCCACAGTAGTACATGCCCCTAATAGGGTAGAATGGCTTCTTCGTGAAGCTGGAGTTGCATCCAGATGATCTCGAGTGAATCCGGTGATTGTTTCCAGAGATAAGCCTTGAGCGTCGGTTTTTCCCCGGGAGAGTCGGGCAGGCGACGTGCAATAACCACCCTCTGCAGGGCTCCCGGTGTGCGGTAAACAGGGTCAAGATCCCGGCCGTACCAGAAGTTGTTGGGTGTTCCGTCTTCATATTCAAGAACCAGACTTACCCTCGAAGTATCCGTAGTGTAAAAGGATGCGTTAAGAACAGCCAGGCCTGGTGGTGTGTGCTGAAAGTGACTCAGGTCAAGTTCAATGGGCTTTGAAAAGTGTTCGTTTTCCGAAAGTACAGTACCCAAATTCGGCACAAAGTCAGGCAGCGTATCCGGCATTTCCAAAATAGTTGAAACCGAAATTGTATCTAGCATGGGCGAACGACTCACTGCTTCCTCTTGCTTGCCGAACAGATAGCCTCCGGAGTTGAAGTAGTCGTGGCGTTCAATTAATACCGGGTAATTGATGCGAATCATCTCTATCACATCCTCACTCATGCTGTGATTGCTCCAGAAAAGCGCGACAAAGTCATGGGTATCGGCATCAACAACATGCGTCCAAACTTTGTGCATGGAAGTGTCTGTTGCAAGGTTGTACAAGTCGAAATGAGTTGGTGGTTCAAATTGTTGCGCGTAGTGTCGGATATACCACGGCGAAACCACATTGGCAAGTGTGAGGATGTTTTCACCACCATACTCAGCTTGCCATCGATTTGCGTGGTTAACCAGCTCCCTGAAAACACCAAAGTGGTTGCGCTTATAATGCTCGTGAACAAAAATGGTGTGACTTGCTGTAATTACCAGAACCAATAAAGAAATCCATGGTCCTGAGGATGCATTTTGCGCCCCGGCTAAAGGGGAGAAAATCAGCAAAATCAGAAAAGGTGCAGCAAACAGCATCACAGAGTATTGCAGTACAGGGAACTTCAATACAGAATAGAAGTAGCCCACCAGAAAGGGAATAATGATTAAAAGCAATGCAACCAACTGCCAGCGCGATGGAGCAATACTCCGGTTGTAAATGGCCCAACCGGTTGTAGCTACAGCAATCAGCACAATCAGCAGCCACCACGATTCATTGACAATCCGCGCCAGCAATCCGCGGGCAAATCCCGGATCTGGTGCCGAAAGCCAGCTTCCCACTCCATCCAGCGACAGTTGATACAGTGTTATGGGTGCGTGAGGAAGCCAAAGAGCAAGGGCAATGACCAAAGCCAGCAAGTACCGCGGTAAACTTTTCTTTTGGAGCATGAACAATCCCAAAAACGCCATCACAACCACTTGCAGAAAGCTGAAGTAATGCGTGTACATGGCGAGGGCAGCGAAAACAGCACCCATCCATACTTCGCTGTAACGGCGACTTCCTAAAATCAATCGCGACCAGAAAAACGCTGTACCCATGGTAAAAAACAGTCCCGGACTGTAGGGCCTTGCAATCTGGCTGTAGAGGATGAAGAACTGAAGACCTGTGATTGCCGCAGCTGCTGCCAGTCCGGCATTTTTACCAAACCATTCACGCCCGGTGAGGTAGGTGAAATACACAGCTACCGCACCCATCAATGCAAAAGGCAAACGAACCAACCACTCGTAGTTGATTCCGGTTAAAGCTGTCCAAAACCACAACAGCACCTGTGTAAAGGCGGGGTGGCCATCTACCCGTATGCCTTCACAAAAAAGTTCGCCGAGGTTGTCGAATTCCAGCCTCGATAGCGCGCTCAATTCATCATTGGAGAACGAAAAACTAAGATGGTACAGCCTGAGAAGTGCCGCTGTTACCAGGATAATCCCCAGCGCATGCCGGTGATTAAGCCAAGGTGTTTTCAACGTCGCTTCTCTGTTTCAGGCATTCTGCCAGAATGATACCTGCCGACACTGAAACATTGAGTGAGCCTGTTTGGCCCGCCATCGGAATGCGCAGGTGTTGGTCAGACAGTGCAAGCAGTGCAGGTTGAATGCCGGTGTCTTCTGCACCTAAAATGATGCAGGTGGGCCCTGATAGTTCTCCTTTATACAACGTTTCGGAGCCTTTTTCAGTGCAGGATACCACGCTCAACCCGCTATCTTTGAGGTAACGGATGGCTCCCTCAAGGTGGTCAGTTCGGCAAATATGCAGGTTGAAAATAGCTCCGGCCGAGGCCTTTGCGGCATCGGCGTTTAGAGCACCGGCTCCCTTGGTGGGGAGTAAAATAGCCTGAGCTCCCATGCACTCCGCCGACCGGCAAATCGCTCCTACGTTCCGCACGTCGGTGATGTGATCCAACACCACAACCAAAGGAGTTTTACCCTCCTCGTAAAGATTGGGTATTACATCTTCAATGCGGTGATAGCTCACCGGTGAAAGGAAGGCAATAACACCCTGATGGTTTTTGCGAGTTACGCGGTTGAGCTTTTCTACCGGAACCTTTTGCACTGGTATCCTGCGTTGTGAAGCAAGTTGAAGGATGTGCTTTGTGTGTTCGGATACCGCTCCTCGCAGCACCAGAATTTTGTTGATTTCCTTGCCGCTTTCCAGTGCTTCCAGCACAGGGTGGTTGCCGAAAATCAGGTCTTTAAAGGGAGTGTTAGTTTGCATGAATTCGTCCGTTGCGCCAGCTTTCGATAGCCCGGTACCACGATGCTTTGTAACTTTCGTCGCGGCTCAGTCTGTAGTCGTTGTCAGTAAATGGATTGATTACTTTCACGAATGTAAATGAAAGCGACATAGTATTGCGGTCTTCTCCGTATATCCATGTTTCACCCCGGTCTGTTTTGTAGATGATGTTCGGGCGTCCATATACGATGTGGATTAAGCCCCGGTCCGTTTTCCAGCCTTCTACGTAAGAGGTAAAAAAACGATTGGCTTCTTCTACTCTGCCATAATACACCTGTATCATTTCGCGCGCACGTTCCTTGGAACCCGCGCAGTCCATCCAGAATTTTTCTACGGCAAGGCGCAAGTTGCTTCGCTGGCGCATTTCTCTGAACTCCCATTCTGTAGTTACATAGCGCAGAGATTCGAACATTTGCTCAGTGCTGGTTACCATGGGAAATGGGTCGGGAAACGTGAAAATACTGAGACCTGATTTCTGATTTCCATCTTTCAGCACATGAAAAAAGCCGGGGCGGTTGATATCCAAAATGGAAAAATCGCTGGTTGCTCTCATCGAAAAAACGCTGTCTGCCTCGTATCGGAAGGGCGGTGGGCTGTATGACGAAAACGGCGGTGGCGGTAGTGGAAAGTTCCGGTTGTAATACCGCACAGTCATGTCTTTGCTTTCGTTGTTCTTGATGCGCAAACGCGTGGGGGTTGTAACGTAGTCGGTGTAAAGAGGAATACGTTGAGCCGTTTCAAAGACCAGAAAATTGTGCCGATGGTTGGGGTTTAGCTTATCAATTTCAAACCGCATTTCCTGCGTTTCATTTTTATTGATGTCGGTAATTTTCATCACCGCTCTGTAAGTATATCCGCTTCTTATCGAGAGGTTAATTGCGGTGTGCAAATAGTTGTCATCCTTACCCGGGGCGGCATCGTTGATTCTAACCAATACACTGTCAACAGCCCGCACCATAAGGCCTTGTGGTGGGTAAACTTTCAGGTCAACCACGGCATCCGATTCCATGCGAAAGGTCTCCAGATTTTGGCCGGGGGTAAGGTCGGATGCAGCGACCCTCAGAAACACAGTGGTGAGATTTTCTTCAGGATGAAATACGCGGTAATCTGCTCGAATTGGGGTGCGCTCAGAGTTGTAGATGTGCGCAAGATTTTCGGAAGAAATGCTCCGCTGAGGAGCGCAGCCATGCATCAGCACTAATGCCAACAACACAGTAAATGACCCGAAAATGATGAGTTTTTTGCGCATGAATCGTTTCAAAGGTTCTTTGCTATACAACGTGCAACAATCGTGCAAGTTTACATATTATTCGGCGGATTTATTCTTTCCGCGACAAGACAGGGTGCGCTTTCGGATGGTCGTAAGTAATGCATTCGTGGTGGTCTGGTCCTTTCTAGTTGTTAAGGATGACAACATAGGTGTTCACAGTAACCAGATTGAACAGTTCGATAATGTCTTCGTTTTTCATTCGCACACACCCATGTGATGCCGGTTGACCAATCAGACCTTCGTCGGGTGTGCCGTGAATCATAATTCCCCGCTGGTAGGAGTCACAACCATCACCTTTGTTTACTCCGGGTTCAAGGCCGTCCAGGTGCATCACCCTTGTGGTAATCACGTCACCGGAGCCGGCCTGAGGCTTGTTGTTGATTTCCGCAATGTTTCCGGTGAATACCTTTTCGCGGATGATGCCCGAATGAGGCACTGTGTCTCCCACTTTTTCGCGCACCTTGTGCAGGCCTACTGGTGTTTGAAAACTCCCTGATTTTTGACCAATTCCTTTTTGAGCAGTGGATATTGGATAACTCCGCACAACCTCGTTCCCGCTGATCAGATAGAGTCGCTGCTTTTTGGCAGCAACGTACATGAACGTTTCAAAGCGGTGTTCTTTGTATTTGATATCCAGATATTCACTTAGGAATGAAACCATGGCCGATTCTTTCCTTCTTTCCGCAGCCGGATTAGAGGAAGTGAGCAGCAACCCACAGATAAACAAAGCTATGGTGGTGAGCCATTTCATGCAGCAAATTTAGGCATTAGAAGAAGTTCACGAATCCAAAGTGTATTTTACCACCGCGAAGTTGTATCGGGTTTCCGAACTGGCTACCCAGCGCATAGGTTAACGAGAATATACCTGCTCCGGTTTCGAAGCTAATGCCTGCACCAAACCCATACGGTGTATCGCGCACGTACTCGTTGCGAGTATCGGTTTCATACCACGCTCCGTCAAAGAACGCAAACAGGTTAGAGTTTTTCTCAAGCAGAAACCTGTATTCAAGTGTAAAAATGCTGTATGCCGAAGCGAAAATGGATTCCTCGTCAAACCCCCTTATAGATTGTAAGCCTCCAATACGGTACACTTCATT
>SKUL01000268.1 GCA_007129985.1 Flavobacteriales bacterium | reverse complement strand
TTCTTGTCTTCGGCCTTTTTGTTGGCCTGAGAGCGTTGGCGTAGGGCCAGTTGACTCGACTCATACCAGAACGAATAATTACCGGTGTAAAGCTGAATCTTTCCGAAGTCAATATCCGCTACGTAGGTGCAGACGGTGTCCAGAAAATGGCGGTCGTGCGAAACCACGATTACTGTATTCTTGAAATTGAGCAGGAAATTCTCAAGCCACGATATGGTACGGAGGTCGAGGTCGTTGGTAGGCTCATCCAGAATCAGCACGTCTGGATTGCCGAAAAGAGCCTGAGCCAGCAGCACCCGTACCTTTTGATTTCCGCTCAGGTCTTTGAGTTGCTGTTCGTGCAGGTCTTCCGAAATACCCAGACCACTGAGCAGGGCTGCCGCATCAGATTGGGCGTTCCAGCCATCCATCTCGGCAAATTCAGCTTCCAGTTCCGAAGCGCGCATGCCGTCTTTTTCCGAGAAATCAGGCTTGGCATAGAGCGCATCCTTTTCCTGCATGATTTTCCAGAGCTTTTCGTGACCCATCATTACAGTGTCGAGTACCAGATCTTCGTCATGAGCCCGGTGGTCTTGCTTAAGCACGGCCATACGTTTGCCGGGTTCCAGTGATACCTGACCGCGGGTGGCAGCAATCTCACCGGCCAGAATTTTCAGGAAAGTTGATTTTCCGGCGCCATTGGCACCAATCACGCCGTAGCAATTTTCTCCGGCAAATTTGAGGTTTACCTCGTCAAAGAGAATGCGTTTGCCGTATTGAAGGGATAGGTTTTGTACTGTAATCAAAGCTGTATTTTTGGGAGTGCAAAGGTAGGGTTTTCTCAGGGGTTATTGATGGCTTCAGCCCTGTACCCAAAAAGAAAACCCCGATGCCAACGCACCGGGGTTTCGATATCGTAAATTCTGATGCTTAGTTCTTGTTCGCAGTGAAGTTTACTTTGATTTCGAGGTCATCAGAAAGAACCATTTCCTCCAATGGGTGAGAAAATTTCACGTCGTATTTCTGACGATCCAAAACCGTAGTAGATGAGCCGTGGATATGGTCGCCGTGCGCTTCAACAGACACACCGCTCACTTTTACATCATTGGTGTTACCGCGAATCGTCATTTCTCCTTTGGCTTCTTCACCAGAAACATCCGAAATCACGAAAGTGGCAGTAGGATATTCGCTGGTCAGGAAGAAATCGTCTGATTTCAAGTGCTCAATGAGTTTGTCCGGAGTCTGGCCTTCCTCAGGGTTGTAGTTGTCGTCGGTGGTTCTCATTGAGTTCATGTCAACGATGAACGTTCCGGCGGTAACTGCGCCGTTTTCAATGGACAGCTTTCCGGCCTGAAAATTCAGCGTTCCTGTGTGATGTTTTACACCGAGCATGGTGCCTTTCCATTCTACCACACTGTTGTTGATATCAAGCTCGTAGGTGCCATCAGCGATGCCGCTTTCGGTTTCTTCAGCAGGGGTTTCTGCCTTTTCTTGTGGAGCTTGTTGTTCTTCACATGATACCAGAAACAATCCGGCAACGAAGAGAGATAATGCGAGGTTTACTTTTCTCATGGGTTTTTCAATTTTTTGGTTCAGGTCACGAAAGTAATGGTAATGCATGGAATGTTGATGTGATTCGCAGGGTTTATTGCTGAAATTGACGATTTTTAGGCTTTTTGCACGCTTTGGGCACGCCTGAATGTGAAAAAAATATCTTTGTGCAAGCAGATTGCCCGATTCCCGCTCATTAACTTTACCGTAGAGGAAAGATGTTAGAAGAAGAGAAGGATACCAGCGTTGAGATAACTCCCGAAGACAACACGGCTCCGGATGGATTCGACTCGCCCATTGCGGGCCTCGATGATTCGCTGCACCAGGTAGTAGCCGAGCTCAAGGAAGCCAATGAAGTACTTGTCACCGGTGCCTTGGTTTCAGTGTCGGAACACTGGCGGGGAATTGTTGGTAGCATGGGTGAGTTGCTTTTGACCTACTCTTCGGAATCTAAGGAACTCAGTGCAGAGGAGCAGTCGGTTCGCAGTAAGGTCTTCCTTAACAAGCTTCAGCAGGAGGTGCTTCGCGAAGGCACAGAGCCCCTTGCCCTGCAGGAAGCGGCGCTCGGGCAGGGCATCAAAATTTGGTTGGATCGGGTGAAACAACTGCCTGGCAAACACGAAAAAGTGTTTCAGCGTGCTTTGGAGATAGCTGATTTGGCGGTGCACCCAGACGATAGCGCCAGAATTCGAAAAGCCAAAACCCGTTTGAAGTTTTGGCGAAGGCTTGGAGGCGCGAAGCGAACCAACGTTGCGCTTCATGAGCTACTGTCTGTTTGGATGGATACCTTTCTTCTTCCCGGATTTCAGCGCTTGATGGGTGAGTGGGTACAAGATAATCACAAACTGGTTGAAAAGACCCAGTTACTTGTGCGAAAGCACCTGATAGAGCGTCCGCTTGTGAGCCAGAACAACGGCAACGGCAATCAAAGCGAATTAGAGAGTGCCCTGAGTAAACTTGAAGAGGAAGTGGCCGATATGCACAAGCGTCTTGGTGAAAAACTCGCTGCACTGGGGGTGTCCATGGCGAGAGAGATTGCTCAGGCTGCGTGCGACGTGGATATAAACGGGTTGATTCGGGCGAGAAGAACCGAGTTTCCGGGAAAGACCCAGTCTGCACTTCAAAGTCGTTTACGCCACTTTCCGGAGGCATGGGCGCAAAACCAGAAGTTGTTTATTCAACACTTGGAAGGCGGGCTGTGGTTTCAGCTTGTTCTGGCAAACATACTGTCTGTTTTACAGCGTTCTGAAAGCACTGTTCGCAACCAATACTTTAAGGCTGTTCGCGACAATATCAACGTGTTTTTTGACGGACTTGTAGCCTTGCGAAAACAAGAAAACAATGATAACGGAGAACAGGATTCTGTCTTTAAGTTGAATGAGCGATTGTTTCTGAATCCACAGCTTTTGGTGCAAAGACTTGAGGGCGGAAGTGATGACGCCACGTCCATACTTCCTGAGTCCTGTACGCTGCTCAATACCGGCAAAGAGTGGTCGGGCGCCATGTTCACCAGACGTTTGCCACAAAAGGAAATTGTAATAGCACGAATAGCTGACTACTTGATTGATAACACCTTTGTTGAGCCATACCGGAAAGAAATTCAGGAGATTACTTCTAAACTGAACCGTATCAACGGCAAGGTGGTGAATACGGCCAATCTGATTTCATACAGTTTCGACAGCGAACTCAAAGCCGAAGGAGAGGATTGGAAATCCGTGCTCGAGCAGTCCGAAAAAACAGCGCAAGAAGCCCGCGAAGAACTCGACAGGGTTGAGAAGTCTTTCGGCTCTATGTTGTTGGATATGCGCCTTC
>SKUL01000150.1 GCA_007129985.1 Flavobacteriales bacterium | reverse complement strand
ATCCGCTCAGCTCAAAAAAGGTGGTATCAATTCCCATTGTATCAGGGCGAAAGAGGCAGAATTCTGCGTTTGTACATCCGGCAACGAGACCGTCGATAAAGTCGTTTTCGCCCAATTCAAATCCGGGCACAACGGGGTTAACATCGAGGTCAACAATGAGATTGGATGAGAAGCTGCCTTTTTCGAAAAATACACCCGAATCACGGATTCCATCTGCCACATTTGCGATAACGAGCTTAATATGGTACGTCTGCCCACACTCTACCAGTGCCTCAGCCGTTAGCGGTACTGTGTAGCCACCAAAACACACATCCGACTGAGATTGATTTCCGGTGTTGTCTCCCTGATCAACAAAGAGGTCGCTGTTACACGGACACATCTCTCCGGTCTGCGGATTTTGACACGGACCGGGACTACCGTTGTTGACGTTGTTGATCGAAACGAAATTACCATCAGGTAGGAGCGCAATATTTTCGGCATCATTGGTAAAGGGGCCATCAATACCCGGTCCGCTCAGAAAGAACCCGAATACATCGTTAAAGCCGCTACAAACGAAAGCGTTGTATTCTCTTGAAGCAAAGATGTAATTAAACTTCAAAGAATCTCCCGAGGGGATGAAGTCGAACTCTACCACTGTTACATCATGAAAATTTGCACCCGGGAGGAGGATGGATAGATCGGGATCAACTGTGAGACCGCTTCCATCGGCCGCTGCTCCACAAGTCACAATTTGCACGTTTTTGGTGGTCATGACCATACCTTCCTCTAAAGGGAAGCCCGTATTAAAGCTGTTAAATGATCCTATTCTTGGATTGGTTATGTCGGCATCAAATCCGCCATAGATGGTGACATTAAATGCTTCAACTCCCTCTCCCAAAAGAAATTCATTCACAATTTCTTCAACAGTAAGAGCTGTTGATGTTTGGGTTTGTGCTGTTAAAGCCTGAGCGATGAGCGTTAGCAAAACAGAAAATATTCCTGTGATCCGGATGTTGTTCATGACGATGGTGTTAAATTCTCAAAATAGCAAATAGCTTCTTGATGCTTGACTTGGTTTTAAGGCCGGTAAAGATAAGCTTTTGTCGAAAATCTCCGCGTGCCAGAGCCAGGGCGGTACATTACAGGTGACTCATTTTGCCGCATTGATGTAATTCCTACATGAACTTTTATACCCGCTTGGTTCAACTGACGATAAATTGTAGCTTCGGTTGCACTATCACCGTCATGTAAAGTATGGGCTCCGGTTTTTACTTCCGGCTGCAATAGTAAGGCCCGACTACAATGTGGTCCATCTTGGTGCGGAGGAAGCAGTTGATGGCTTCCTGTGGAGTGCGCACAATGGGCTCGTTTTCATTGAGCGAAGTATTGAGCACAATGGGTACGCCGGTTTTCTGATAAAAGGCGTGAATCAAATCCCAATACAAGGGGTTGGTCTTTTTGCTTACGGTTTGAAGTCTGCCCGAGCCATCTACGTGGGTTACTGCCGGAATTTCAGCATGCTTTTCTGGCCGGATGGGTAGCACCCGCTCCATAAAAGGCGATGGTTCATTCACTTCGAAATAGTCAGAAACGTGCTCTTCCAGAATGCTTGGTGCAAAGGGGCGAAACTTCTCCCGGAACTTGATTTTCAGGTTGATAATGTCGCGCATGTCTGTTCTTCGTGGGTCGGCAAGAAGCGTGCGGTTGCCAAGGGCTCTTGCACCAAACTCCATTCGCCCTTGAAACCAACCAACTACCTTTCCGTTGCACAGATCGTCAACCACTTTGCTGATTAGCTCCTCACGGGTGAGCTCTTGGAATTTTACGCCGCATTCTACCGCTGCAGTCTTACATGTTTCGTCAGAGAACGAAGAGCCCAGATATCCGTGCTCCAGTTTGAAAGAGCGTGGGTTCTTGAGGTCTTGATTCCATACGTGATAGGCCGCACCGATACATGTGCCATTATCGGCTGCACCCACAGGGCTGTAAACGTTTTTGAAGGGAGTATTTCGCGCAATTTTTCCGTTTGCAACAGAGTTCATGGCTACTCCACCAGCTATACACAGATTGTCGCTGGGAGCAGCTTTATGTAGTTCATTTAGAACGTGAAAAAGGATTTCTTCGGTTATAACCTGCAGTGATGTTGCAATATTTTGGTGGTGGTCGGTGAGCTCTTCCTTGGGCTTGCGTGCCGGCCCCAACAATTCTTCCAGGGCTTTGCTGTGAAAAGGTTGAACGGAAGGTGCCCCGTTTTCCCAGCTCATGTTGATGCCATCTTTTTGATGGGTGAAATAGCTTAAATCGAGTTCAAAACCCAGTTTTTTGGGCGAGATGATTTTCCTGAATGCATCTGCATAAGAGGGCTTGCCATAAGGAGCAAGTCCCATTACCTTGTATTCATCTCCATAATTCGGAAAACCCAGATAGAGGGTTATGGCGTTGTAAAGAAACCCCAGTGAGTGCGGGTAGTGCGTACGGGCAAATGTTTTGATTTCGGTGCCGCGACCCGAAGCCATTACCATGCTTACAAAGTCTCCCATGCCGTCAATAGAAAGGATGGAAGCTTCTTCAAAAGGTGAGAGGTTAAAGGCGTGCGCCATGTGACAATTGTGGTGCTCTACCTGGTGAATGGAAGCAGTTATTTTCGATTCATCCACGTTACAAGCTTGTGCGAGGTAGCTTTTAAGACTTACCGATTTGCGTTGTCTGCTGAACCTGTCAAGCAGTGAATTCAGAGATGGGCGCTGCTTGATGGTGTATTTGATCTTCTCGGTGAGGTTGGCTTTTGGGTCAAATGAAACAGCTACATGATGCAGGTCTTCAATTTTTACACCTGCCTCTTCCAAACAAAACCGAATAGACGCTCCGGGAAACCCGGCCCAATGCTTAATGCGGTTAAACCGCTCTTCTTCTACGGCTGCAATCAGTTTGCCGTTCTGTACAATACACGCGGATGAATCCCCGTGAAAAGCGTTGATGCCCAGTATTGTCATTGTTTTTGTTGAGTTGCTGGTTGCTGATGGGCGTGCACCGATCCTTCAACCTAATGGTTAGTTCGGGCGCGAAGGTAAAAATAACAACCGACCCGCGTTTGCTGCGAGTCGGATGTTCAAAAAAGCTTGCTGAAAGTGCTATTTCCAGATTAACGAATCACCGTTATGGTTCCTTGTTTTTCGATAAGCTTGTCGCGGGTGGTTCTGGCTTTGATGGTATAGACGTACACTTCGTTTTGCGCGTAGTATCGTCCAGAGATATCCGACCCGTTCCACTTGTTGTTCATACTGTTGGTTTTGAACACCACTTGTCCGTAGCGATTCATTACCACCATTTCGAACTCAGCAATATTGTGGCCTTTCACCTCAAAGAGGT
>SKUL01000319.1 GCA_007129985.1 Flavobacteriales bacterium | reverse complement strand
CACGGATTTAACCCCAGGTTCGTTTCAAGCTGTTGCTTTTGATTGAATATTTGGGTTCGCTTCAAGCATTTGCTTCCGATATATAATTCCGGATAAGTTGAGACCGAAAACGCACCCCGGCAAGCACCCGAAAAACCTCATCATTCAAATCAGCAAAAGTCAGGACATCACCATCACTCACTGATGCTCACCTTCATCATGACATCTTCCTTATCTCCGGCATAAAACTCCACAGCAAAGGCATTTCCGGGGGCTTTGCGCACACGAGAGGGCCTGAACTGCTTTACCGACCGACCTTGACCGAATCCCTTGATAGGTGCATCCTGCATATCCAGAATATTGAGCTTTTCTACGTTTCCATTGGCGGGATCTACTCTATAGGCCGCCAATTGCCCCTTGTTTTCGGCATTCTCAACGTAGTAGGCGGGCACCACGTTAATGGGTACGCTTACATTTCGGTAATTATCGAGGAAGATGTAATAATGATAATCATTGATTTTCAAATGCCTGTAAGAGGTAGAAAACTGCTTTGATGGATCCCGCATCTGACTCTTACCAAGTGTTTGCATCCAGGCTACTTCGCCATCAGCATCCAGCCTGCACACCAATATGTTTTCGTAATAGTACGTGGTAAACTGACTACCGTTGCTACGGGTTACGGTTTTGGAGTAGCTTGTCTCGCCATGCATGTACACGCCTCCATCATCGTAAAACGTAATGTAGTCAATGTCGAGGTAGGGGAAATAAACGTTTTCTGTCCTGCCTTTGGCGTATTCTTTTTCGTACTTCTTCGCATCCTTTTTACTTCGGTGCATATTGATAATTTCAAGAGGTATTTCGTGAAACTTTTCGAATATCACGTTTCCATCAAGGTCTCTGGTGGAATAGAACACCCCATCCGCGTGGGCCGTTCCCTTATTGACTCTGTATCTTCCCGCAAGGTGAATCTTTTGGTCCTTCTCTATGCTAAAGCCAAGATCCAATAGTGCTTTGTCGTGAGGGTCAATACCGAAACTTGTTACGGCACCGGAGGACATATCCACTTTCATGATTTCGAGGTAATAGAGCAAATCTCCACTCTTTTTGTGAAAGTAATTGTAGGCACCGTCTGACCACACCCTGTTGAGGATATACACATTATCCTCGTGGTCAATTTCATAACCAATGATTGTTTGCTCTTTGATATTTCGTTCCATCTGAACATCATTCTCTGCAACGAGATTCAAGTCTTTGTCAAACAAATTGAGCCCGATACGCAAGTAGGTATTCTTGCGTGCCGCAGACTCGGATTTGTAGGTGTAATAGATGAGCAACTTATCCGAGGCGGACGAAAAAATGTAACTGAACTTATCTACCACTCCGGGTCTTTTACCCCACATCATTCTTCCTTCGAGCTTGCCGTCAATGGCAATAAGAAGTTTTGGCTCGCCCACCAGTACCAGATTATCGAGGTCAATTGGCCGCACAAAGAGTTGTTCCGTTTGGTTCTCCTTGTCCCACACCGAATAAAAAAAGTAGCGGCGACCGCCAAAGCCAACGAGTTGTTCGAAAGTAAAAAGACCGTAAATGTCGGTTACTGTATTTTCAGCAATCAAAGCAGGAGAGTCGCTCAGGTCGAATTTTTGAAAATGGATGCCTGAATCATTCATTTTGAGCACATAATTGTAACCATCATGCTCAAAATAGGTTTTACTCCCGTCAATTACTCCGTAGGTAGAAGAAAAATCTACGCTGAAATCTGTAAAAACGGGCGGTGCTATTTGGGCTGCAAGTGAAAACGACAACACGAACAGAACGGAGCTCAAAAATAGTTTCATGACTTTAGGTTGATGTTAAACAGTTTGGTTAAGATCCGCAAAGTACTAAATAACCCAAAGTAGCCAAACCATTTGAACGGCACATTTCACCACAAGCGCACGCCCCATAAGATTCTTTTAACCCTGCATTCACAATTATTGAGCAAGCTATAATACAGCGCTCATATACAGGTAACAACAATCCACGAGTTTTGTATTCCGTAGATGAAACACTACGGAACAGAAAAAACGCACCACGGCTTCACTTTGCCACCACGCACCCCATACGTGCAGGTCACCGGTGCGCACCCCACTTCGCAACGCAACAAACCACGCTATGAAACAACAAGACTCCTATGCCAAGCGCCGAAAGGTGGACCTGGTGGTGATTTCTGACGTTCACCTCGGAACCTACGGCTGTCACGCAAAAGCACTGCTGCAATACATGAAAAGCATTGACCCCAAACAGGTGGTTCTCAATGGCGACATTGTGGACATGTGGCAATTCAGAAAACGTTATTGGCCCCACGCGCACATGAAGGTGCTCAAGCAGATTGTATCGTGGGCCGCGCGAGGCGTGGAGGTGCATTACATCACCGGAAACCACGACGAATTGCTGCGGAAATTTACCGGATTTGAACTGGGCTCGCTCAGCATAAAAAACAAACTGGTATTGCAACTCGACAACCAGAAAGTGTGGTTCTTTCACGGCGATGTTTTTGACGTGACCATGCAATATTCTCCGTGGCTTACCCGCCTTGGGGCTGTGGGTTACGACCTGCTGATTTTAATCAATCGCATTGCAAACCGCGTGTCGGAGCGCATGGGGCGCGGCCGCTTGTCGCTTTCGAAAAAGATTAAAAACAGTGTAAAGAGCGCGGTGAAATACATCAACCAATTTGAATCTGTTTGCGCCGACATCGCCATTGAACAAGGATACGACGTGGTGGTTTGCGGACATATTCACCAACCCGAAATCCGAAAAATACAAACCCAAAAAGGCGATGTGTGGTACATGAACTCGGGCGATTGGGTAGAAAACCTCACCGCCCTTGAATACCACAAAGGCAACTGGAGCATCTGCAATTTTCGCGATTTGGCAGAAACCGAACTTACAGTGCTTGAGCCACACGTTGACAGCGCCGACCTCGCACCTGCTGAACTCTTTGCCAATCTTGTGCTAGAGTTCAGATCAATGACCCCCACCCACTAACATGAAGATACTGTACGCTATACAAGGTACCGGAAACGGGCACATTACTCGGGCCGAAGTGCTGCTGGATGCTTTCAGGGCCTTGCCCAACACCACCGTGGATGTGCTGGTTTCGGGAACGGAGTACAACCTCAAGTTGCCTTTTGATGTGAAATACAGCCTCAGAGGTCTCTCGTTTGTTTTCGGCAAAAAGGGCGGCATTGACTACCGCTGCACCCTTGCCGGTTTGCGCTTTGGCCGGTTGTTACGCGATATCAGAAAATTACCTGTTTGGGAGTACGACCTTGTGGTGAGCGATTTTGAGCCTGTATCTGCCTGGGCGGCGAAAATCAGAAAGGT
>SKUL01000317.1 GCA_007129985.1 Flavobacteriales bacterium | reverse complement strand
CGAGATATTGAGACATACGTTGTGCAAGCTTGCCGGCGAGGCCGTCTTCGTGCCGCTCCACACCTACGCCCACTACGGTACTTTCACGCAAAAACAGCAGCTTGTAGCCCGGGGTTGAGAATGAAGCTCCGGCCAAACCTTCAGGATCTTCGGCATTCGGCAAGCGAGGCACGCGGCGTTTTACACCCCGGGCCTGAAGGATGAGCAGCGGCAACATCGGCACTACCCACCACGCAGCCCGTCGGTATGTGCGCATTCCCATGGAAACCGACATTAAATCAAGTTATGTTTTCGCGTTCCTCCACCCGAACAAAAAAACGCTCGATGCGCTGATTGCCGCTAATCAGGCAGCAGGTAAAGCGCGTGCCCTCCCAAGCCGACATGGAAACTTCCACGCTGTGTTTGCCGGCATTGAGTTTTTGGTCTTCGATAAGACGTGCTATTTCAGAGGACTGCTCGTTCAGCACCACGATGGTTACGGCATCGTTTTCGGGAAGTTCAAAACGCACCACCAACTTATTGCCGGGGTGTTGCTCCAGCGGAAAAAGAAATGCAAAGTGATGGTCAAAACGCGCATTTCCGCCTACCCAGCGAAGAAACTTCCGGTAGGCCAGTGCAATAACAATGATTGACAGCAGTACAATGACCACTTTTTGCCAGTACGTCCACTCCATAGTTACAAAGCAATCAAACCATCAATTTTGTTGGCCTCCTCGTAAATATCCAGTACCGCCTGCGCAGAGGTCATTACCTCGCGAATGGTGATGGCGGTGTAATTTCCTTTGGAAGACGGTCGCTGGCGGATTTCTGCGGTTTTACTGCTGAACAGCGATTGTACCAATGCGATTTTCTCATTGTCGCTGGGAACCACAAACTTGAACATGAAAAGCGCGGGCCATTCGTGGTGCTCGTTGAGCAATTTACGTACGCGCTCGTTTTCTCCGTTTTTTCCTTCCTTCATCGCTGCAAAGTTAGCCATTCGAGCGCAGATTGTTGTTCCGTAAGAAATGATGGTACAAGCTTTGAAGCAGTAGTCCCCATGAACCCTTTCTGCCAAACTCAAATTTTTTTACGCTTTGTTTGAACGAATCCCTTTGAAGCGTGTACAGCATAGCGAATCGAGATTCGCTGTTATGAGAACATTTTTTCTTATTGCGCTGACAATATGCGCTTTTGGTAACATTCGCGCGCAAGAAATCCCGCCGTCGGATTGGGAGAACTACTTCAATGCTGTGTTTTTGCCGTCCGGGGATGCGATGGTGGCGAAGTCACTGGCAAAAATTGAATACGCTGCCTTACGCGAAGACGCGCAACGCAAAAATCTCCCCGACCAAAATCTTGTCCTTCGGGAACAGGAGGAAAGCAATTTGCCGCCTGCCATCAGCGTGATACAAAATGCTCAGATGGCTGAATGGTCGGGAGATGACATCGCGGTTCGCAATGCGTGGTGCGCTTATCAAGAGCAGATTCCGCTTCACCCTTTGCTGTACGATTATGCCCGCAGTGTGCTGCAGTCGGTTTCGCAAAACGGGGTGCTTCTCACGCAAGGACATCAGGATACGTATCCGCTGCGCGTGCTTCAATCCTGCGAAGGCTATCGCAGCGACGTGGTGGTGGTGCATTTATCGTGGTTTGTATCGTCGGACAGCTACCGACAGCAAATCGCCAAACGGATGAATGCTCAAGGCTCCTTCAAAAACAAAGGCGGCGACATTCAGCGCGTTGAAGAGCTGAGAAAGGTCTCAAAAAACTCGATTTACCTTGCCATGACCCTTTCGAAAGATGTATTGATGAACCATACATCTGCGTTGCAAGCATCGGGATTGGTATTTGCGTTTGAGCAGGCGGGAACGACTTCAGATACCGGCAAGGTGCTCCGGCAAGTGAACTGGGACAAGGTGTTGGGCGAACTTCCCCCCTATGCAAACGCTTTGCTGCCCAACTATCTGGCCGCAGTGCTTATCGACCAACAACAAACAGGTCGCACGAAATACGGAAGCTACCCCGCCACGGAATTGAAAGAAGCGCTGTATGAACGCACCGGTTTGCGGAAAAGTGGCGAAAACTATTTGCAAGGCAGGTGATGTTTGGGCGACGGCGTACATATCGCGATTACAGCGACGAGGCACTGATGGAAGCCTGTGCATCGGGCGATGAACTGGCCTTTTCTGCGCTGTACGACCGCTACGCACAAGCGCTCATGGGCTATTTCTGGCGAATGCTTTGGAAAGACCGTGAACTTGCCGAAGACCTGGTGCAGGACCTTTTTGCCAAAATTGCACGTCAGCCGGAACTCTATCAGCCCGGTAAACCATTTAAGACATGGCTTTACAGCGCGGCCAACAACATGTGCAAAAACGAGTACCGCAAGCACGCTGTTCGGGAGCGCGGAAAAGATGTATTGATGAACGGACAGTCCGCTGCGACGGCACCCGAAAGCCCGGACAAAATGGACCGAGAACTGTTTCATATTGCCCTGGATGATGCGCTGAACAAGCTCGACGAGAAAGAGCGCGAGGCTTTTGTTCTGCGTTTTCGCGAGGAACTGAGCGTGAAGGAGATTGCCGGAATTGCCGATTGCTCAGAGGGCACCATCAAATCGCGGCTGCATTACACACTGAAGAAGCTGCACAAGCAGTTACATGTTTTTCATCCCAACCTTCAGCAACCATGAAAGAATCCTATCCATACGAATTAGACCAGCTGTTGATGGAGAAGCCCTTTGCAGCACTCGACGCATCGGAGCGCGCATTTGTATTGACACAAGTGGACGACGAAAACATGTACGAAGAAATGCGGGCTGTGCTGTTGGCTTCGGTGATGGAGCTTCGCGAGGAGGCTCCTACTCTCCCGGCTGCTTCCAAAGAGCGCGTGATGGCCGCGTTTCGGGCGGAACACGCACCAGCTCCGTGGTGGAAATCCGGGTTGTTTGCTCCAAGCTACCGACCCTACCTGGCCTGGGCCGCAGCCAGCGTGTTGTTGCTGGTTGGTATTTTTCTTTGGTTGGAGCAGCCCGAGAAGTCGTCTGTTGCCGTGGAGCCTCGCACAGAGAAACAGCCTGCACCCGCAGCCAAAAAGGAGGTGCTGGAAGATGTTTTCGGAGAAGCGATTACAGATGATTTCGTTGAGCCTGTAGACGAGCTTGAAGAGGTGGAACATGTTGCTGTTCCAGAGGTTGAGGAAATAGAAATGATGGAATACGAAGAGGTTTTAGCGGATGTATCGCAGGACGATTTTGAAGAGGATGCTGCTGCTCCTGCTATTCCTGCTGTTCCGGAAGTTGCTGAAATGATGGTGGAGGCAGACTCTTTTGTTGCGGCTGAGGAATATGAAATGGTTGAGCGTGCTGAAGTTGCTGAACAAAAGGATGATTTCG
>SKUL01000047.1 GCA_007129985.1 Flavobacteriales bacterium | reverse complement strand
GCGTCCAAATGAACACTGTCTCCGCTACCACCGCAGCCGGCAATGACAATAAGCAGCCCCAATCCGAGGAGCCGCCAATGGGCTAATCCAAATTTTCGATTGTTCATACCTGTTGGTTTTCAGTTGATGGGCGTAAAAACGCTTCATTGCTTTTCAAAGTGTGCAGCTTCATTTCCGGCAGAAAGGGATAAGAACCCGGTTGAACGAGCCAGGGGCTAGAAATTCAACCCCGATTACTTCACTGATTCAATAATGATTGCATCAACCCACCTCTCAACTTGCTTTAACTGGTCGTGTGGCTTTTCAATCCCTATTTTCACGTCTTTCCTTTTGGGATTAATTGGGATTTTTGGGGTAGGCTTTCCGTGTGAAGAGAGATAAAGTGATGGTGTTTGTTAAAACGAAATTTGATTCCAGATTCAAGATTTCCCTTGCGCACTTCGCGCCTTCTTTGCGTCCCGACCTTTGTCGGGATTGCGGTTTAAAGAATTAACCGCAAGGAGCGCAATGGAGACGCAAGGAGCGCAAAGTATATGAATGTGAAACATCAGGTTCTCTCAAAGTGATTCTTCTTAGGCCATTTATGATAGGCGTCGCAATAACTATCTTTGCCACATGCGCCATTTTTGGATGTTGGCTTTGATGTTCGTGCTCCTCGCGGTTTCCTGTTCCAAGCCGCGCTGGACGGAGATTACATTGGTGCAGCTCGACGAATCTTCTTTTGAGTTGGGTGAGCTGTCCGACAAAAAAGTGGTGTTTGTGTTTCTCTCGCCCGAATGTCCGCTATGCCAAAGCTATGCGCTCAGAATCAACGAGCTTGCCGGTGAGTGGACTTCAGACTCTCTGCTCTTTGTGGGCGTGGTGGCCGGAAACTACTACCCCGTTTCGGAAATCAGGCAGTACATCCGCAAGTACGAACTGGAACTGCCGGTGATGCTCGACCCCGAAATGAGCCTTGTGCGCGCCTTGAATGCAAGCATCACCCCTGAAGTTTTTCTCTGCGGACCTGATGGAAACATCCTGTATCAGGGAGCCATTGACGACTGGGCCATCAGCCTGGGGCAAAAGAAACTACAAGTGGAGCAGGAATACCTCCACGACGCGATTAGCTCCATGCATCGCGGAGAAAGCATAGAACCCGATAAAACACAGGCTGTAGGATGTTTTATCGAGTAGCATTAACAGGAATCACAAGCTTGCTTTTGGCGGCGTGCCAATCAACACAGCAACAGGAAAGTGCACAAGACGATTCCCGCAATACTCCCCTGACATTCAACCAACACATCGCCCCCATCATCTTCGAGCATTGTGCGGTTTGTCACCGAAAAGGCGAGGCCGGCCCGTTTCCGCTCGTGAGCTATCGCGATGTAAAGAAGCGCGCCAAAATGATTGCCCACGTAACCGAAACCCGCTTTATGCCTCCGTGGCCGGCCAATCGGGAGTACCAAAGCTACGCCAACGAACGCGGCTTAAGCGATGAGCAGATTGCAATGATTCAGCGGTGGTATGAAGAGGGAGCGCCTGAAGGCCCTTCTGATGCGCTTCCTCCCCTGCCCGATTTTGACCGCGCATCGGCACTTGGTCCGCCCGATATGATTGTTTCCATGAAAGATACCGTGTGGATTTCGGGAAACAACCGCGACCTCTTTCTCTACATCAAGGTTCCGTTTGAGCTTCCGGCCGATACCTTTCTGCGCGCAGTGGAGTTTGTGCCGGGAAACCGCCAACTCGTGCACCACATGAACGGCAGCCTTATCAACTACCCCGACGGCAAGAAAAGCGACATCTGGCAAGGCGAAACCATCATTGACCCCGACACCACCGATTCGTTTTCGGCTTATCACTACATGCAATTGCTCAATGACGACGGCACCTACCCGCCCCTTTCACCCTCCATGGTGAACTATCTGCCGGGTGTGGAAGCAGTGGCTTATCCCGAGGGAATTGGCGGCTACTACCTCAAAAGGCAGGCGGCCTTCCTGATGCAAACCATGCACTACGGCCCGAGCGCACTGGACACCTTCGACCTCTCGCATTTTAAATTGTGGTTCTCCGATACCCCTCCCAAACGCCCCATGCGTGAGTTGCAGATGGGAACGCTCGGCGATACGCCCGTGATTCCGGAGTTTGTGATTCTGGCCGACTCGGTCATCACCTTTAAGACCTCTTACCGCGTTCCGCAGGATTGGTCGGTATTAACGATTAACCCGCATATGCACTTGTTAGGGCGCGAGTTTCTGGCCTATGCCATTCGCCCCGATGGTGATACCATTCCGCTGGTGCACCTTCCGCGCTGGGATTTCAGGTGGCAGTACTTCTACACCTTTGAGCACATGCTGAAAATCCCGAAAGGCAGCAAAATAGAGGTTTGGGGAACTTTTGACAATACCGCCGACAATCCTTTTCAACCCTTCGACCCACCGCAAACCATTCGAGAGCCCGAGGGCGACATGAAAACCACGGATGAAATGTTTCAGTTTTTCGTGAACTATGTGCTGTACGAAGAGGGCGATGAGGAGACTCCCCTCCATCAGTGAGAGGGCTCCTCTCCTGCCGAGAAGATATTGTCCAGTCGTGCGTGATTGCGAATGGTAAAATCGCGTATAAGGTCAATTTCCTGTTCAAAAGAAAGGCTGTCGGCAAACCAGCTGCCCTTCATGGGCCATACGCGCTCGTGTCGTTCGAGAAAAGGCTCCACTTCAGCCGCCATTTCATCCACGCGGTTCAGCACTGTATCCAAATGCCACGGGCCGTTGCGGAGTTCCTGCCAGCGTGTAGCAAGCCGTGCTTCAAAGTCTGTCCAATCGAGCATTCGGTCAAACAATTTGTTTACGCGCAAATCCACCACTTCTTCGAAATCATTTCTGCGCCCATCTCCAAAACGCCCGAAGGTTTCGTCATAATCCCACACTGCCACCCTGAAAGGCGCGCCGTGATGCACGCGGTACAGGTAAAAGTTACGAAGCAAGCCATCGGTATTGTTGGTAAAAAGCAGCAGCAGCGCCCAGTCGGTGAGATTGTCTTTGTCAAACCAATACGTCAAGCTGTCATTGAATGAAACGGAATCGCTGTTTTGAATGAACAACTCCAGTTTTCGCATCACCTTGGTGACATTCCGCTTGGGGAAACCGGGAAATTTCTGTCTGTACTTCTCATCGGGGCGCGAGGTGGCGTGCTCAGCGTGCATAAAAACAGGCGGTTCTTTAAAAACCATGCCACCCGCCTTATAGCCGGGCAAAACTCCACAACGCTCGCGGTCTATGCGTTCGCTCAAAAAGTAAAGCCCCTTGTAATGCCCGTTTAGCGCAACTTCCTCGTAACAGCCATGCGGCGCTATGCGCTCGGGGGCAGAGGTTCTGAAAAGCTCAAAACTCAGGTGGTGGCGAATAAACGAGCGGTCAATAAAATTGGCGTTCAGTATCCATGTTTTGTGCTCTGGAAGTTCGCACAACGAGTGCGGCTTGCTCAGCTTCATCCGGTAGGATTGACGCGGGTATTTGCGCGAACTCTGACCCCGCACGCGAATGTTGGCGTTTTGCACGGAACCATCCGAAAAGCTCACTCTGCATGGCGTGTTTTTTTGAAAAGGCCCCTCCTTGCAACGAATCTCTATGAAGTTATTTTCCTGTTGACCGGCCGTTGGACGAGCGCAGGATGAGACAAGAAGCAGCACTACCGTTGCCCAAGTTGTGAACAAAACGTGGAAAAAAGCATTGAGTTTGCGTGGATGCTCCATGCATCAAAAGTAACGACTCCTTAACTTTGTAATGCGCAACCAGAATTGAAATGAACCGCAATAGAACACAAACTGTAGCTGTACTCGGAGGAGGCCCTGCCGGTAGTACCGTGGCTACTTTGCTGGCTGAGAAGGGCTTTAAGGTGGGCATATTCCACACAGGAAAGCGACCGCCCCTCATTGTGGGTGAGTCTTTGCTGCCCGCGGTCATTCCTTTGCTTCGTGAAATGGGTGTGGAGGAAGAAGTGAAATCCTTCAGCCGTCACAAGCCGGGGGCCACGGTTACGCTGAGTAAAGACGAAACGGTTACATCCTATTTTTCAAGGGCCAAAGGAAAACTCCCCGATTACGCATACAACACCCCCCGCGACAAGTTTGATGAAACCATCCTACAGCGCGCCAAAAAAGCGGGTTGTGTGGTTTTTCCGCACACGGCCAAGGTGGTGAAGCTGGATGACGAGCGGATTGGATTGCACGAGGAAACCCTCCTGAAAACAGATGGTTTTTTTGAGAATGGCGTGGATTGGATTATTGATGCCTCGGGAAGATCGCGCGTAATTGCCCGAACCGAAATGATTAAAACCGTGGAAGGCGACCGCAAGGATTGGGCGCTTTTTGCCCATTGGGACAAGGTGAAAATCATCGACGAAGGAAACATCCATGTTGATTATCTGGAACGCGGATGGAACTGGCGCATTCCGCTGCAGGACAGGGTTTCGTTGGGAGTTGTTATCAACCCCACCCACCTCATTGCGCACGGAACCACTGCCGAGGAGCAATACGACAATTATGTGCGGAGCGACGAGCGTCTAAGGGAGTTTACAGAGGGCGGAAAACGCATCACCCCTGTGGTGAAATTCAACAACTGGCAGAACATCAACGAGCGCTTTTACGGCAAGAACTGGGTGTGTATCGGCGATGCAGCCGGATTTATTGACCCTGTTTTTTCAACAGGATTGTACCTCAGCATGAAAAGTGCTTTTCGCGTGGCAGATGTCATTGCGGCCGGTGGCGAGGAATCGGCTTTGGCATCCTACGAGCAAGACTGGAAGTGGGAAGTGAAGATTTGGCGCAGGGTGATTGAGTCTTGGTACAACGGAAGGCTGTTCACCTTGTATCGCGCGGGCATGGCTCAGAGCAAAAACCCCATCGGGAAAATCATTGCGCCGCACGTCGAAATGCACTTGTCGAGGGTCTTTACAGGTGATGCCATCAACGGAAGTGGCTACAGTAGAGGGCTGCACAGTTTTTTAACGCGCTTCTTTCTTTTCGGATTTGACCCTGCGGACCTTACGGTGAAGTAAGGTAAATCGGCTGAAGACACAGTGACGCTTCGAACAATCGCTGAGCTACCTTGTTGAACTTTTAAAACTATCAAACTATGCTTACACGTACACTGTTAATACTTGCCATTTTTGGATTCATTGCTATTCCTGCTTTCTCGCAGCAAGCAGATATTGATGCCTTTAACGCACGAAAAGACCAAATCGGAAAACGCAGTATGTTTGCCCTGGGAGGTTGGGCAGTCGGTAATTTTGCCGTGAGCGG
The DNA here is from genome assembly GCA_007129985.1 of Flavobacteriales bacterium. Lineage (GTDB taxonomy): Bacteria > Bacteroidota > Bacteroidia > Flavobacteriales_D > SKUL01 > SKUL01. Next base: position 7,154 of record SKUL01000047.1, on the reverse strand, counting down.
TGCGCTGCTTACACAAACCTCGGGTGCCGATTTCCACTTTCACGAAATGAACGTGTATTGGAATGTGGTAAATGCCGGTTTGGCCGGTGTGGGCCTGCTCGGACTTCGCAAAGGAAGCGCCGGAAAATCGTGGCAACAAACAGTTGACGGACATTACGGAACAGAGAAGATTTACCTCCTCAACGCCGGACTCGACGTGGGCTATATCATGAGCGGTCTCTTTCTCACAGAACTTGCCAACCGCATGCCCGACCAACGCGACCGTTTTACCGGATGGGGTTACTCCATGATGGTGCAAGGCGGATTTCTGTTGGTGCTCGACGCCGTGATGTACGCCATTTACCGCGGGCATTACAAAAAGAACCTCTCTCCTATCCTGAACAATCTGGAGGTTAGCCCAATGGGCATGAGGCTGCGGTTCTAAGCGAATAAAGTCTTTTGAGCCCCCGCACAGCATTCCCGTGGTTTTTCTAATTTTCGGGGGTGAAAAATGTGCTGCGAATTATCGGCGCAATCCTGGGGATTGTTCTGGCTGTTTACCTTGTTTACCAGCTCCGTACCATTTTTGTGTACATCATTCTGGCGGTGGTGCTCTCGTTGTTGGGGCGGCCTTTGATGAACCTTCTGGATAAAATTCACATCAGGAACTTTCGCTTACCCAATTCGCTCAGCGCATTGATTGTCCTCATTGTGATGATACTCTTTGTGGTGGGCGTATTCAGCTTGTTTGTGCCGCTTATCGCCCAACAGGCACGGATTGTTTCCTCCATTGATGCCAACGAAGTAGCCCGTGCGTTTGCGGAGCCGCTCAATCGTTTCTCCCAATTTCTTGCAGATTATGAACTCTCTGATGAAAGTTTTGATGAACACTACTTCAGGGCACAGATTCGCGATATTCTCAAGTTCGGACGGGTTTCGAGTGTATTTCAAAGCATTTTCGGCATTCTCGGCAACCTCTTCATAGCGGTTTTTTCCGTGCTGTTCATGAGTTTCTTTTTTCTGCGCGACGGTATGTTGCTGCAACGCATTCTTGAAACGCTTGTTCCTGATGTCGAAGTTCCCCACGTGCGGGTTATTCTGGACAATACGAAACGATTGCTGACACGCTATTGCGTGGGATTGGTCATTCAGGTAACGCTCGTAACCATCATTATCAGCGTGTCGCTCAAGTTTTTCCTGGGGATTGAAAACGCGCTGATTATCGGGTTTATGGCCGGACTCTTGAATCTTATTCCCTACCTCGGTCCAATCATGGGTGCCATTTTAGGGATGCTTATCGTCATGCTCACCAACCTCGACATGAACTTCTACGACGAGCTATTGCCCACGAGCGGTTGGATACTGGTGATTTTTGCCTGCATGCAGTTGTTCGACAATATGATTACCCAACCCGTGCTCTTTGCTAATGTTGTGAATGCACACCCGCTTGAGATTTTCATCGTGATTTCGGTAGCGGGAACCTTGTACGGCATCACCGGGATGATTATCGCGATTCCGGCCTACACGGTGTTGCGCATTATTGCCAAGGAGCTTTTCTCGCAATACAAGGTGGTCAGCTCACTTACCCGAAACCTATGAGTCAGGAACAGCATTTTCGTTTTTTGGAGGTAATGTATGTCCAGGGCCGCATCAACCGCGAGGTTTACAGCGGGGTAAGCATTCATGTTGAAGAAGGCAAAGCAGTGATTGAGCACATGGCGGAAGAAAGGTTTTTTCACGCCGGACAAAGCTTACACGGCTCTGTGTACTTCAAGCTGCTGGATGATGCGGCGTTTTTTGCGGCTTCATCGCTGCAAACAGAATATTTCATCGTGACCACTTCCTTTCAAATTCAGCTCATACGACCGATAACTAGCGGCATATTACGAGCCGAGGGCGTGGTTGAGAAACCCGGTTCTACGATTGCGCTGGCGTCATCGCGCCTGTACGATTCCAGAAATCGGCTTTGTGGCATTGGAAGCGGCCAGTTTATGACCTCGGCCATCAGGCTTTCGAATTTGAAATAAAAAACGCCTGCTCCTAATTGAAGCAAGCGTTTCTTTTCAATTTTGTGCCGTGCTACTTCCACAAAGAATCCTTACAGACCACTCCTGTAAACCGGAGTTTGAATCAAAAACTAAAAGCGTCTTTAAACTCTGCCAGTTCGGTACGCAGGTGTCGGTTGCGGTTGAAGCGCTCATTCAGTTGTTCGTCGGGAATAACTTCCAGTGAGCGCATGGGCATGTGTTGGTTCACAAAGATCATCTCCAGCGCGGGGTACAACTCGTGTAACCTTTCGGCTACCTCCAGAACGCTCAGATTGTGCTCCACCACATTGTAGAGTTTGCCGGACGGAGGTTTTTGCATCAAACTGCAAAGCACCTCCACCACCTTGTCAACATGAATAAAAGCCCGCCGTTGTTCGCCATTGCCCTGAATGGTGATTTTCTTGTGGAAACGCGCTTCAAACATAAAGCGGTTGATCATGGCATCAAATCGCATGCTTCGGCTGTAGCCATACACGTTTCCGCAGCGAAGAATAGCCCCGGGAATTTTCTGCAGAAGTCGCTCGACGTGTTGCTCACCCCGCAGCTTAGAAATGCCGTAAAACGTTTGCGGACCGGTGGGGCTTCCCAAACCCGCAGGTGTACTTGTAGAACCGTACACCGAAACACTGCTCACATGCCAGAACTGCTCAACTCCGGCCAGCTCGGCAGCGTGCACCAATTCAGCTGTTCCCCAATGATTCACCTGTTCCATCAGGTGGGGTTGACCGTCGGCGAAAGGCGTAGTTACGCGCGCGGCGAGGTGAAAAACCACATTACACTCCGCCACGAGCTTGCGCAATTTACGTGTGTCGAGCAAATCGCCCTGCACAAAGCGCACCTTGTTGGCAGGTAGTTTTCGATTACCTAAAAAGAAGTTGTAATTGCCGCGGCTCAGATTGTCATACACGCAGATTTCGCTCACCTTACTGAGCTGAGACAATGCGTAGGTTAATTCGGTGCCGATGTATCCGGCGCCTCCGGTGATGAGTATTTTCATGAGGGTTTTATCAAATCAGTATGGAGTCCGCATTCGGTTTTTTGCATCCCGAACCAGCGACCGCTGCGATCGTCGTGCAAGTCGGTTTTGCGGGTACAAGGCTCACAACCAACACTCAGATAGCCGCGATCTTCCAGGGGGTGCCGTGGTAGATCGTGTTCTGTGGCGTACTCGTGAATCATACGGGCCGTCCAATCTAAAATGGGGTGAAAGCGCGTAACACCGTGCGGGGCTTCCTGCTCGGTTTGCATATTGCGGCGATTGGCGTTCTGGTCGGCACGAACACCGTTTATCCACACATCATAGGCCATTAGAAAAGGCTCCAGGGGCTGGGTTTTGTTGATGTAGCAACAGCGATCCGGGTCAGACGTGAAATAGAATTGGCCGTTTTGATCGCGCTGGTCAATGCGATTCACCAGCGACTCCACGTCAATCATCTTCAAGCCAAAGGATTCAACCACTTCATCGCGGAAGGTCAGTGTTTCCGGAAAGTGAAAACCCGTGTTGATAAACAGCACCGGAATTTCAAATGGCATGCGACTTAACATGTGAAGCAAGGGCAGACTGTGACTCTGAAACGACGAGGTGACGAAGCTCCTTTTACCTTCCTCCGAATAGCGCTGCAAATAGCTATGTATCTCTTCAAATTTCACGCGGCAAAGATAGATTTCCGCTTATTGATCATGCGTTCTCTTTGAAAAAGCAAATTTCGGATGTTGTACACTTGAGCCACCACCATTGAAAGAAAGCCCTTCCCAAGCCACAGCGCATTGGTTATCTTTGCTGCATGGCGCAGGCAATGGGCGTAATTCGCAAAATCTTACGGTTTGTACTTCTCTTCCTTGCGGCCTGTACCATGCTTTTGCTACTGTTGGTAGGTGCCATCCTGCTGCCGCCCGTGCAGACCTGGGTGGTGAAAAAAGCCGCCAACTACCTTGAAGACAAGCTCCAAACCACCGTTACCCTCAACAAAATCTACATCGCCTTTCCCGACGAACTGGTAATTAAGGGGCTGTATGTAGAAGACCAACAACAAGATACCCTACTCTATCTGGGAGAGCTGAAGGTTGATATCGCCATGACCGCGCTCCTCCGAAGCAAAGTGCAGGTAAACTATGTAGGCCTGCAGGATGTAACCGCCAACATCCATCGCGAAGAAAACGGTGAGCGTTTTAACTTTTCCTTTATCCCCGAGGCTTTTGCGTCCGAAACAACGGAAGAACCACCCGAGGAAGAGTCTGAAAGCCCTTCAGAATGGACGGTGGATGTGCAGAAAGTACGGCTCGACAGAATTCGCGGATCGTTTAAGGATGATTTCGGCGGCATGGAAACCACGTGGAATCTCGGGCATTTCAGCGTGCAGGTTCACAGCCTCGATTTGGTTCAGGAGCGCGTACATATCCGAAGCATAGAAACAGCCCAAACACGTGTTCATCACCGGCAATTGCGTCTTCCTCCTGCCCCTGATCAAGAAGAAGAAAGCGGCGAAATGCCGGGCTGGGAAATTACACTCGACGCTTTGAATTGGGAGCAAATCAACCTGCGCTACGCCCACCTTCCCGATAGCACCGACCTTGAAGTTAGCTTCGGTTCTCTGCAATTGGAGCCCTTGTTTGTGAGTTTGAAAGAGCAGCAAGTGCGATTCGACAAAATACACCTGGCGCAAAGCAGTGTCAGCATGGGTAGCCACGCTCAACCGTATGAAGGGTCTCAGGAAGAGCCCGAAGAGCCTTCCCTCCTCACCTTTCCTGAGATTCCCTGGAAGGTTGAAGGCAAACAATTGCTCATCGAGAACCAGCGCTTTGCACTCAGCAATCACGCGGTTTCACCTTCGCAGGGTTTTGACGCGAACCACCTCAGTATTGAGAACTTGCTTGTTGACATTCAGGATATTTCCATCACCAGCGAACGTCAGTCGCTGCGATGGTCGGCATTGAGTTTTCAGGAGCAGAGCGGTTTGGAATTGCGCCACCTCGGCTTCGGGCTGGATATTCGTCCGGACACCCTCGGTCTTTCTGATTTGGTGCTTCAAACCGGAAACAGTTCTGCGGAATTGACGCTCGGCCTCGGCTATTCCAGTCGCGATGTATTGCTGAACCATCCAGAGCAATCGCATTTTCGCCTGAACCTGCCCGAACTCTCCTTTGCCTGGAATGACTTGTTTGCTTTTGTGCCATCACTCAAAGAGCAGGAAACCCTTGCTTCTCTGGCAGGCACTGCGGTTTCGTTGCAGGCAATACTGGAAGGCGACGCGACACAAATCAGCATTCAGAAACTGCGTGCCGAGGCGTTAAAAGAAACACACGTAGATGTTTACGGAAGCCTCCGAAACCCGCAAGGCGAGCCGGAAATTGATGTTAAAATCAATACGTTGCGCACCGGAGAGAGAGATTTAGGGCGTTTAATGGGTGACGCCGCCGACGACCTTCAATTGCCTCGTTTTGTGCGTGCATCGGGAAAGGTAGCGGGTAAAACCAACGACCTGAGCTGCTCGCTGGATGTAAAGAGCGACCTCGCTGTCCTTCACCTCGACGCGACTTACCTGATGCCCCCTGATAGTTTGCCCGAGTACACCGCTACTTTGCTGATTGACCCTTTTGAGCTGGGCATTTTTCTGAATCAACCCGATACTCTGGGGCCGCTCTGTGCTGATATACACTTGAGCGGCAAGGGACTCGACCCCAAAACTGCCACTGCCGATGTGGATGTGTTGATTCACGAAGTGAGTTATATGCATTGGATGTTTACCGACGTTGCCCTCAAATCATCGCTGCACAATGGTAAGGTGGTGGCAGACCTCGCCATTAACGACAGCCTGATTGCGCTGGATTTGGGCGTTTTTGCCGAACCTTGGCTCGATATTCCGCAGGCAATGGGAAGACTCAGTTTGCACGGCCTGGATGCCAGTGGTGCCGGTTTGGCCGAGAACGACATGCGCGTGAGGGGGCAAACGGAGTTCAGCATTGTGGGCGACACCCTTTCCAACCTGCTGGCCATGTTGCGTTTTGACGATTGGGACTTTTTCAGTTATGACAGACCTTACCACCTCGACTCACTCGTGATGAACTTTTCGTCGCAATCGAGAAACACCTCCTTTTCTGTACACTCGGATTTTATGGAAGGCTCCTTTGAAGGAAATCTGGCCGCCACAGGCATTGGTGATGCCGTAATTCGCCACGTTCGCTACTACTATCAGTTTGGAGACTCAATTGAACCGGCCACACGAAACGATGCCGAATTTGACTTTTCGTTTACCTTTCACAGCACCAACTTGTTGACACAGGTACTTATTCCCGATTTGGAGCGATTTACACCCGGCGTCATTAAAGGAAGTTTTAGAGAACAGCACAAGCACCTCGATGTGGACATTCGCATGCCGGAAACCGTGTACGCCGGATTTCACCTCGACAGTCTTCACATCCGTCTGAGATCCGATTCGAGTCTTCTGCGATACAATCTTGCTTTTCAAGAAGCCGGAACCGAGGCCTTTTCAATCAGTAATTTCAAGCTATATGGCGACTTGCAAGACCAGATTCTCAGCACCACGGTCGATATCCTCGACTCCGCCGACTACCAGAGCCTGCTTCTGAGTGGGTATTCTCAAAGTATTGGAGACAGACGCTTTGAGTTCAGGCTTCGGCCCGATGGTGTAATCATGGCAAATGAACCGTGGGAGGTGCTTGATAACCACGTATTTTCTTTTGGCGATGGAGGTGTATGGGCCAATAATCTGAGCATCACACAGAATCACCGCGAGGTAAAACTTCAAAGTCGTGATACGGTGCCCAATGCGCCGCTTGATTTGTCGTTCAGGCGTTTTAATCTCGCTGACCTTGCTTCGGCCATTGACAGCGAAGGAGATTTTGTGGAGGGAAAACTCAGTGGTGTCGTTGCTTTCAGTTATCCTGAAACGGGGCCTGAGTTCGAAGCTGATTTAAACATTGACCAACTCGGATATCGGGATATTATGGTAGGCGACCTGAGTGTTCACATGGAAAACACTCCCACCGGTGCCGATCTGGATGTGCATCTCACAGGAGTAAACAACGAACTTACCCTGGACGGCAGCATACATCGCGAGCCCGAAAACGAGATTGACATTGCCTTGAGCATTGTACGCATCAACCTCG
>SKUL01000299.1 GCA_007129985.1 Flavobacteriales bacterium | reverse complement strand
TTGAAATTCCACCCTACAGTTTCACTGGATACTCCGTTGAGTTCTTTGTTTGTGAGCCACTGATAAACCGGGTGCTGGTCTTTTCCTTTCACATCGATTTTTGAGGTCATCGGAAAGGTTACACCGTAGTTTTTCTCGCAAAATTCAACAATTTCTGCCTCAGTGCCCGGCTCCTGTTTCATAAACTGGTTGTTGGGGAAACCTATTACAACGAGTTGATCCGGGTACTTTTCTGCCAGTTCCTGCAAAGGAGCGTATTGCTTGGTAAATCCGCATTTGGAGGCCACATTTACAAGAAGTACGTACTTGCCTTTGAACTGCTCCATTTTCATTTCTTCGCCGTAGATATCTGTGACTGTCAGATCGTAAAAGTTCATGGGTTCCATGGTTTTGTCCTGTGCGCCTACGCATCCTGCCAATACAAGCATGAGCGCGGTGATAGTGTGTGTGAGTTTTTTCATGATTATGGATTATACGGTTGAAACAACCATCGCTGCAAAAGGTTTGCCTCAATGGGTGAAGCGTCAATAAAACGGTACCACTTCAAGAATGAAAGGCTCCATTTTCAGCTTTTGGTCCTGCCTTTCAAAACCTGCAAGGCGGTTGTCTTCGGAGCGCACAAAATCGCGCATCTCTTCGGTCGAAGCGTTGGCTCCAATTACGCCTACAACTTGGGTTGACTTCAGCACTTTGGGATTGCCATAAGCATCCAGCAGATAGAGGCCCACCACGTTTCCATTTTGAGAAATCACAGGGGCTCCCGCGGCATCCGGCACAGCATGCAAATCAGTTTGGTAGAAACGTGCGTCCCCTTCCAATTTCAAACCGGTAATACTACCGAGGTGCATTTCTCCTCCCACCGCTAACATAATCGTCGTTCCAACAGATGCTTGCAAGCCCGACAGGCGATAAGGAATGCGAAGTGTGTTTTCCCACATCGGGCTGCTTACCCTGTACACGGCCACATCCAATGCTGCGTCGAAAAAAACTGGTTGCGTTCTAAAATCAAGTGTATCGCCCCTTCTCAAACGTATGGCTTTCGCATCCTGAATCTTACTGTATTGCGTAGCGAAAAAGCCGGCCTGGCTTATCATAAATGCACGAATGCTCATTGATTCTTCTGCATCACTCTCTTCAGCCTCAGTAATGGCTTCCTCAGTTTCTGTAACTGACTCTGCCATACTTTTATTTTCTGATGGTGTTTCAATACTTACCTCCGTCTGAACAGGAGCCTGAACATAGACCTGTCTGGTGGCAAAGAAAGTAATCACCACCACGGCCAGTACTACCAAAATCCAAAATATCAGACCTGGCTTTTTCACATTTCGCGCAGGTTCAACGAGCTCTGGCTCGGACCAATCACGGGATTTGAAAATCTCGTCCAGCTTTTCGTGAAGTTGTTGATACACCTTGAGAGCGGCAATAGAATTGCGCAATGCGCTGTAAGCCATAAAAGCCTGTTTCACGCCACTATTCTTCTTCAGTATGTCCTCAAAACTGATTCTCTCCTCTTCGGAGGCTTGTCCTGTGTAATGTTTCCTGAATTCGAGTAATTGTTCCTGTGAAACACTCAATGCATCACCATTCAATAGTTTTGCAATAGCCTTGAAGTAATTTTTGGCCGCACTGGTGCTGTCGGTAAAGCCCATCCGGACTCCAATCTCCTCCAGCGGAATATCATGTGCAAGATGCTCATTAACGAATGTTCGACCGGGTTCGGCGAGGCCTTTGATGCGCTCCTCAATTGTTTTGACGGCGTGTAGGGTTTCTTTGAGAAAATTCGGGTTCATCTCCAAAAATTCGGAGGTGTGCAGCATAGATGAGGGATTTGCCTTTTTGGAGCGCATTTGCTCCTGCCACAGCACCCTCACTACAGAATACAGAAACAGCCCCATATTTTGTTGACCATTGGTATGATGTGCAAGTAAAAAGACCGCATCATGGAAACAGTCTCGCGCCTCATCCATTGCCCCCTTATTTAAGGTCACAAAACGCAATACCTCAGGAAAATACCGCACATAAAGCCTACCCAGAGCTTCTGTGCTTCCATTTTGAATGTCCGATAACTGAATCGAATCTTTCATTTACGCGGTCCAGGCGGTTGTCTTTGAATGCTTACTTCCTCAAAATGAGTTTTAGCGTTTGTTCATTACCAGATGAGGGCTCTATCACCCGGACAAAGTACAAACCGGTATTGAGACTGATTGGTAGATTAATCTCCCAGTTAGTTCCTTCATCGGCGGGTTGCTGCAAACTGAACACTTCGCGGCCGCTCACATCTACCACGATAACCTGCAGCTGCTCAAGTGTGCGCGGTATTAAAAGCCTGAAAACGTCAGTTGCGGGATTCGGATAAATGGAGTATCTCATCTCGGGTTCCGGAATTACCGTGGCCACAGCATCACAGAAATCATACTCAATGGTAACAGTGGCTTGTTCCTGATTACAAGGGCCGGAAACGAAGTATGTAAACTGATACACCCCTGGCGCTTGAAGTGAGCTAAGAAACAACACATTGCCAAGTAGCGCTCCGGTATCGTCATCATCCGTCCATGTACCTCCTGAAGTTTCACCCTCCAATAAGCTCGGCATCACAATGGAACCCGTATTGCTTTGGCAAACAAAAACAGTAGTATCGCTTCCGGCACTTACAAGCACTTCCTGCTGTTCAATCATAAACACTCCTATTCCGAACTCAGAATCACTTGTGCTGCCAAGGCGCAAAACGTAGGTTGAGCCTTGAAAGGTGGAAAAAGTTACTGAGGCTGAGAGGTCGTTACAATCTGCCTCATCGCTACATGCTAATACGGCCAGATCATCATTTTCGCAAGTGTTCTCATAAACCACCATCCTGGTATTGAAGGTACTCAATGCACAATTGGTCCAGGTAGCTTCTCCTGTACACGGAGCTGTAAAGAAGTACCACAAATCGTTGTGAACCTGATCAAAACCACAATTACCGCCATCGACAGGTTCGCCCCAGGTAGAGGAGAACTCAAGCGTAAAGGAGTTCCACTGATTGGTAAATACTTGATCAATATCAAGGCAACCTACATTGAAGTTTTGTGGATAGCAGTCAGTTGACAATAAGGGTGAGCCGCTAATACAAGCGGCGTTTGTAAGGGACTGCAAGGTTAAAGACACCGTGCTGCTATTGGGAAATGGACCGAAGGTGTAAGTTCCTGGAACATCTACAAATGTCGTTGAATCAGTACCATTAACAGCAAGTTCGTACGGAGGGTTATTTCCGATGTTCACAACTGTGGCGGTTACGAAAAATCCGTCAAAATCATCAATTCCGGTACACATCGTTTGGTAACCGACCACTGGCATTACACAGTTGTCTTCCATACATGTCTCAATCAGGTTGAAAGTTCCGGAACCTCCACCTGAACCCGGAAACTCGCCAAGCCTCAGGTAGTAGGTCTCTCCCTCCATTGCATCCCAGGTCACTGAAGATTGGAGATTACCTCCAACATCGTCATTACAGGCCACGAGGTTGATCAGGTTCTCAGGGCAAAAGGCAGCATATACTGCGAGGCGTGTATCAAGGAAAGTTCCGTTTACGGTTGAGAACTCAGCCTGACCATCACATCCTGCTGTATAACTGTACCAAACATCTTTATCGATTTGATTACCACCAAAGAAAGTACAGGTCTCGTCTCCAAAGTGAGAGGGACCTGTTGTGGTAGCATTAAAGGTGTTGAAAGGAATGCCAAAAGCCGGTGTAATCACCTCGGCACCTTCACATGCGTCATTGGGAGGAGGTTCCTGTCCGCATATTTCTTCCAAAGAAAACGTACCTGCTCCCCCATTACTAAAGGGGCTGTTTCCTATTCGAATCGTATACTCCTGACCCTGTTCCACATCCCAGTTTACAATACTTTGCCCGAATCCCTGAAAGTCATCGTTGCAATCAATAAGGGTTGAGAGATCTTCAGGACACCCCCCAAGATATACAGCAATACGTGTGTTTAAGGTCGTTCCTCCTAAAGTGCTTACGGAGGCTAATCCATCGCACGATGCGGTGTATGAGTACCAGATGTCATTCGGGAACTGATCGTCATCCCAAAGAAAACAGGTAAAATCTCCTTCGTGACTTGGACCATCGGTTGTTGCTCCCAGAGTACTGAAAGCAATGGCCGCTGAAGGCGTAATAACCTCTGCATCTGAACATAAATTATTCGCTGGCGGATCCTCTCCACCACAGGACTGAATCAGGTTAAAAGTTCCGTTTCCACTCCCGGGCCCGGGAGATTCACCAATTCGGATGGCGTAAACACCATTGTTAACAATGGGCCAACTAACCGAGCTTTGGTATGAGCTGCCAAAGTTATCATTACAAGCAAGCAAATCATTAGTAGTGGGAATACAGTTGAAATTGTACACTGCAATCTTGGTATTGAGTGCGGTTCCTCCAACCGTTGAAACAGTTGCCTGGCCATCGCATGTGGCCGCATAAATGTACCACACGTCATTCTCAATCTGTGCTTCTCCGTTAACCTCACAGTTTTCTTCGCCGAAATGCGGCAGCCCATCTGTCGTTGCGCCAAATGTGGTGAAAGGTATCCCGTTGGCAGGGTTGATAAACTGAGCATCCCAACAGTTGTCATTGGCAGGGGGGGCTGGGCAGTTAACCATCGTGATTTCAACGGTTGAGGACTCGGGGCCCTCACCCACGTCAACAGTGTAGGTATAGGTTCCGCCCTCACTTACTCCGGGCACGAATGTACCATCGGGCACATCTACTCCGGATGGGTCAACCCATGCACCACCCGGGCTCGGATTTCCCTGCAGCGCATCAATGAGTTGGAATGGATTATGTTGGTTACAGACACTTATGGATGTGCTCTCACCAGGATCTGCCATCAACCCCAGGGGCAGTGACATTAGTAAAACGGCGGCAAAGGTTCGGTACATACTACTGATTGTTTGGATAACTTCCGAAAGTTATCCACAATATTTCAATCAGCGTAATTTCAGATGAGATTCTCTTAGTGTCTTGCTACTCGTTGGCTCGTTGAATTGCCACTAACAAACTCAAAAGTAACAATATACAAACCAGACGCTACACCTGAAAGATCAAGCTGAAGCAGGTTCTCGTTAGCGGGCACACGCGCCACGATTACTCCTACCAAATTTCGCACAATAACTTCGTGCACTTCGCGGTGGTAATCTCCCATATCTACATTGAAAATGCCGGATGTAGGATTGGGAAATAGCTTGAACTGCTTTGCGATATCCGCTTCCGTCTCCTCAACACTGCTCACCTGATTACATGGGGCATAGGTTCCTACCAGCACGGACTGGCCTGTATTGAGAGGGTCTAATTTGGTTTTAAGGTGAATGGTAGCGTTACCAGGATTTTGATCCCAGTGGTAAGACACTTTGCCGTACCAGTCGGGCTGGTTTTGACCTCCCGACTGCACTTCATTACAATATGAACTTCCGCCGGCCAATGTTCCCACAACCAATCCATTACCATCATAGAGCGGTGAGCCCGAAGAACCTCCTTCAGTTACTCCATGTCCAGATTCTGTTCCGGTCCAAATCACCCGCCAGTACCCCTGATTGTTACCTCCTCCCCACGAGGAAGTGATATAATTGTTGGTTGAAGTGGAAATCTTCTTCACATCACTTGACGGATGGTGAATTCCCACTCCACCGCCAAAAATAGTGGTTGACTGTGTATTCCAACCGTTGTAGTAGGCATTGTAGGCTTCCGGTACATCGTTTCCAAGTTCAATCAATGCAAAGTCAGAACCGAGTGACATATTCTGATGTCCTCGGGCAACGATACTTCCTCCCATCATAATGTTTGTGAGAGGCGCATTTCCTTCGTCACACTCAGGCCGCTCGTAGTTAAACCAAAATCGCAATTGATCTTGATCGGCCTGACTGTTTACAACCCCGCTGATACAGTGAAAAGCTGTAAGGATATAGGGGGTACAATCGAGCGCTGTATTGTTCATCAACACACCTGAACACCAACCTGTTCCATCAGGTCCAGTAATCCTCATACGCACAACACCGCGTTTCTGGTCTTGCCAATCGTCACCTTCAGGACAGTTGATATCAACCTGACAGGCGTCTGAGCCCCGCGCACTGGTGGTTAGGTCACGATATCTATGCCCCAATGCTTCAATCACCAACCTCCCCTTACCCTGCACCTCAACAGGCTCGTAGTACTCCAGAATTACTTCATCGCTAAAAATCAGGTTGCTAGCGAAAGCACCTGATTTAGTATTAAAAACAGAGGTGTAACCACCGTCAACCACCGTTTGATCAGGGCTGTAAAAGAAAAGCTCGGCACCTTCGGGTAAATATAAATCACTAAAGTAAAGCTCGGTTGAGAGCGCCCCGGGAGAGGCAATGCGAAGCTTCCACACCATGTCGCCGTTGGGAAGTGTAAACCACTCACCCGCATTTTCGTGAGACAAATTCATCTCGACAAGCCTGCCGTCATAGGGCAGCTCACCTTCACTCTCACGGCGTTGGTCTTCACGTTGCACTTCGTCCATATTCAGAGCCGGTGCTTCGTAAATCAGGAGGTCATTGTCAAACACATCAAGGCCCTGCCGAAAACTCACAGGCAAACCATCTGTCAAAAGTTGACCTACGGCATTTGGGGCAATAAACAATAAGGTGGCAGCAACGGCCAAAACAGGTATTCTCGCAAAAGTCATCAAAGGAAATTTAAATCATTGAAAAAAGATGCGTTCAAAACGCTCTTTCGCAAAGATACAAAATTCAGAGGACTTTTTTGTAACTTACGGCACCATCCTTGAATTGCTGAAAGAACAATCACCCCTACTTAACATTGATTAACTGGCACGAAGTTTTCAACTCTCTGTCATTAGAGGTACCTTAGCACTTTAAACGCTTTCCATGAAAAATATCCTTTCCCTAGTTCTACTCGCAACATCATTGATTTCTGCGCAAGCCCAGCCTGCGCGCGATCTCGGGCCTGTAGAGAAATTTAATGCTCTGATGTTTCACATTCAAAGATCGTACGTTGACGAAGTAGATGCAGATAAACTCGTTGAAGCAGCCATTGAGGCTCTTCTTGAAGAGCTGGATCCCCACTCAATGTACATTTCTTCTGAGGAAATTCGGGAAATGAATGAGCCGTTGGAAGGTAATTTTGAGGGGATTGGAGTGCAATTCAACATCATGCGCGACACCATTGTGGTTGTTTCTCCCATAGCCGGCGGCCCATCTGAAAAGCTTGGAATTCTAAGTGGTGATCGTATCGTAATGATTGAAGGCGAAAACGTAGCTGGAGTGGGCATCAAAAACCGTGATGTAATGCGCCTGCTTAAAGGAAAAAAAGGCACCCAGGTTACGGTCGGAATCAATAGAAAAAACATATCCGGTATTCTTGACTTTACCATAACCCGCGACAAAATCCCCATATATAGCGTAGATGCCCACTACATGGCCACACCGGAAGTCGGCTATATCAAGGTAAACCGATTTGCAGCTACCACCATGGATGAGTTCAGAAAAGCGCTGAAAGAATTGAACGAACAGGGAATGCAAGACCTGATTCTGGATCTACAGGGTAATGGCGGCGGTTTACTCAAAGCCGCGGTTGAAATGGCTGACGAGTTCCTGGAAGGACAAAAAATGATCGTGTACACCGAAGGAAGGGCATATCCGCGCAGAGATACCAAGGCGCGCGTGAACGGGAATTTCGAAAAAGGCCGTCTTGTGATTTTGATTGACGAGGGGTCAGCCTCAGCCAGTGAAATTGTTTCAGGTGCTGTGCAGGATTGGGACCGTGGTTTGATTATTGGCCGAAGGTCATTTGGAAAAGGTCTTGTGCAAAGACCCATTGAGTTGCCTGACAGTTCTGTAGTTCGTCTTACCGTGCAGCGCTATTACACTCCTTCCGGACGAAGTATTCAAAAACCCTATACAGAAGGAGTCAAGGCGTACAAAAGTGAAAAATTCGAGCGCTTTTTCAAAGGCGAGCTCACCAGCGCCGACAGCATCAACCTCCCGGACTCTCTGAAGTACTACACAAGCAGAAACAGATTGGTTTACGGTGGAGGAGGCATCATGCCGGATATATTTGTTCCGCTCGACACATCTGCTTTCAGCGATTTCAACACTGCGCTCATCCGAAAGGGCGTTTTCAATCAATTCAGTCTTGACTATACCGAAAAGCACCGGAAGGCGCTGCTGAAAAAGTTCCCTAAAGTTTCGGACTTCATTGAAGGGTTCAACATGGAAGACGATATAACTTCTAGCTTTTTCGCATTCGCAGAAAAAGAGGGAGTGGAATTCAACAAAGAGGAATATGATAGATCTAAGCAACTAATTGACAACAGACTAAAAGCACTTATCGCAAGAAACCTATGGAACACAAGCGCTTACTATCAGGTGTACAATCCTTTTTGGCCCATCTATCAACGCGCTATTGAAGTGCTGGAAGGAGATGCATACAACGCTGTGAACCTCGCGGACTACTAGGCGCAGATTTGTTAATGATTCGTTAATTGGCCTTCGCTCTTTTTAGTGCTGCTTCATATTGGTTAGCTTTGCACGTAACCTAAAAAATCGAAATTGTCATGAACAGTACAGTGAAATACGGATTGATGGGGGTAATCGCTGTGGCATTGATTGCCAACGTGTACCTCATGATGACGGGTGCCTATTCAGGTGATTCAAGTACACCCAAACCTTCTTCGAGTGCTGCGAGCGCAGCAGCCAGCAAAGCTGACCGCACGTCAACAGCCACCTCTCCTGTAGCTGAGGAAGCATACACCGGTCCGATTACAGTGGTGAATTTTGCACAACCCATGCACGACTTTGGTACCATTAAGCAAGATACTGAGAACGCGCACACCTTTACCTTTACAAACACCGGAACCGAGCCTTTAATCATTGAGAATGCCAAAGGTTCATGTGGTTGTACCGTACCTAAGTACCCCAAAGAACCCATTCCGCCCGGAGGAACCGGTGAGATTGACATTGTGTACAAGCCCGGTAAGCAGAAAAACAAACAAACCAAAACGGTTACCATTACTGCGAACACTGAGCCCCGCACTACAACTTTGACCATTAGTGCGAACGTTGAGGAAGTGTAGCAACAAGAACTTTCAAAATGGAACGAGCCTCTGATTTCAGGGGCTCGTTTTTTTTGTGACTAATTCCAAGCCATAACCTCCAGGAAATGCGGGACACTCCCTGGCGCAAGCACAAAACGGAAAGGCCTCGAACAGGCTCTTTGATTGGGTGCAGTAGAATCTATGCTCCTCCAGCTCTCAGGATTTATGGAATCGGCTGATGAATTCGCCAGGCACCAATTGATAATCCGGATTCGTCATGCGTCAATCAAAAGCTACACACCGAAAAGTCACCTCCGGTTTCGAAAGCCACAATAATTATCCTTGCAAACGATTACGAAACCAAACACCAAACACATGCGCTTAGCCTACTGCACCTTTATTTTTCTGACTGCATTCAATTCTGTGGCACAAGACCTGTCACTGAATGGCCACGAACCCTTATTGCACCAACTCGAATCCATCAACGCCACTTCCAATGAATTGAGCTTTGAAGAAAATGGCGGGCAGGTGCGCGACCAACACTGGCAACCACGCCCGGATGTGCTTTACAGCGGTGTAACCAATGGTTTGCATTTTCATCTTCGAACCAATGGAATTAGCTACCAGATTGTTTCTATGGATGATTCACCACTTGCCGACAACAACCATGAGCTATTGGAGGAGCAAGAACCACCCGAATTGAGCATATACCGTGTAGATGTAAACTGGGTAAATTCCAATGAGAACATCAAGGTAATTCAGGGCAAGGAACTGCAAGGTTACTCCAATTATTACAATGTGCCTGAAGGCAACAGTCCCGCGCTCATGGTGAAAAAATTCGAAGACGTGAAGTTCAAGGATGTTTGGCCCGGCATTGACCTCTTGTACTACAACAATTCCGGAACCCTTGAAAGTGACTGGCTTCTGGAAAGAGCCGAAGACTATACCCGTATTGCTTTCGACATTGAAGG
Source organism: Flavobacteriales bacterium (assembly GCA_007129985.1). Lineage (GTDB taxonomy): Bacteria > Bacteroidota > Bacteroidia > Flavobacteriales_D > SKUL01 > SKUL01. The sequence goes on along the minus strand of SKUL01000299.1, from coordinate 2,428 downwards.
CGCAGAAGTGCAAGCCGATGAACAAGGCTTTCTGACCATGAAAACTCCTTTCGGCGAAATCCGCGAAGGCAAGCTAACTGTTTTCCAAGACGATAAAATACTGAATGCCGGATGGGTAACGGAACCATCTGCACGAGGAACACGGGTAAGCTTTCACATTGAGGGATTTGAACATGACAAGCCCTTGCGCATTGACCCTCCCACTTTGTTGTGGTCCACATTTTACGGAGGCACAGGAGCTGATGTAGGACAGGCCTGTACCTCAGACCTCGCCGGCAATCTCTACCTATCAGGGCGCACCAACTCAGCGGCAAACATCGCTACCACCGATGGTTTTCTGAACTATGCGTTAGGTGGCTCCTGGGATGCATTCCTTGTAAAGTTCAACGCAGATGGGCTGCGCTTGTGGGCCACTTACTACGGCTGGTCCGGTTGGGACGAAGGTTCAGCCTGCACCACCGACAACCTGGGCAATGTATATCTCGCCGGAAGAACCAATTCCACAGCCATGATTGGTTCCACCGGTGCCCATCAGCCTTTCTCTGGTGGTGGAAATGATGCATTCCTCGCCAAGTTCAACAGCAACGGAGTAAGATTGTGGGGAACGTTTTATGGTGGAAGTGCCAGTGATTTAGGAGCAGCATGTGCAACCGACAGCGAGAACAATGTGTACCTCACCGGACGTTCGCTGTCGAACAACAATATCGGAACACCTGGCAGCCACCAACAATTTCGCGTAGGTTCTGATGATGCCTTCATCGTTAAGTTCAACCCCAGTGGTGTGCGTCAATGGGGGACCTATTACGGAGGTAGCGGGCAAGATGTAGGTCTTGCCATTACCGTAAGTTCCAGCGACCTCATTCATATCGGGGGCTATACCGCTTCCTCTTCGAACATCGCTACTGCGGGTACTTACCAGCCCAATATTGCAGGAGGACAGTTCAGTGGTTTTCTCGCACAATTTAATACCGACGGCGTGCAGCAATGGGGCACCTATTACAGCGGTACTTCGGGCTGGACCTGGGTGTTAGACTGTGACGTAGACGCAACTGGCAACATCTACATATCCGGACTCACGCAGTCGCCTGTGAACATTGCTTCACCGGGCTCGCACCAACAATTTTTTGGTGGTGGTTCAAGAGACGGCTTTCTCGCCAAAATGAATTCAAGCGGAAACAGAACGTGGGGCACCTATTTCGGAGGTGGAGGAAATGACGACGCCTTCGGTTGCACGGTTTCCGCCGACAACAGAGTTTACATCGTTGGCGGAACGTCGTCTACCGATGGCATTGCCTCCGACGAAGCAACACAACCCGAAAACGGAGGCGGCACCAACGATGCCTATCTCGCACAATTCGACGCAGATGGAGCGTTTCTTTGGGGTAGCTACTTCGGCGGCAGCGGGAACGATATTGCTTACGGTTGCCATGCCAATTCCAACGGCATCTACATGACCGGATTCACAGGCTCAACCAATGTCTTCGCCTCACCCGGAGCACACCAACCGGGTTACGGTGGCGGAGCAACAGATGCATTTTTCGGGGCACTCGAAAGCCTTGGTTGTACCGAAGCGCCCGAACAACCCGATGCCATCACCGGACCAACTGAAGTCTGCAACGGCGATGAAGTAAGCTATTCCATTGCGGCGGTATCAGGAGCTACTTCCTACACGTGGACCCTCCCCAACGGATGGAGCGGCAACAGCACCACCACAAGTATAACAGCAACAGCCGGAGCAAATGGCGGAGCAATCAGCGTTGTGGCTAACAACGCTTGTGGGTCTTCTGCAGCGCAAAGCGTTAACGTAAATGTGGGAAGCGCCCCGGCTCAACCAGGAGCCATCACCGGCCCATCCGAAGTCTGCAACGGCGATGAAGTAAGCTATTCCATTGCGGCGGTATCAGGTGCAACATCTTATACGTGGACCCTCCCTAACGGATGGAGCGGCAACAGCACCACCACAAGTATCACGGCAACCGCCGGAGCAAATGGTGGAGCAATCAGCGTTGTGGCGAACAACGCTTGTGGATCTTCCGCAGCGCAAAGCGTGAACGTAACTGTAGGAAGCGCCCCGGCTCAACCCGGCCCCATCACCGGCCCAACCGAAGTCTGCAATGGCGATGAAGAAAGCTATTCCATTGCGGCGGTATCAGGTGCAACATCTTACACGTGGACCCTCCCCAACGGATGGAGCGGCAACAGCACCACCACAAGTATCACAGCAACCGCCGGAGCAAATGGCGGAGCAATCAGCGTTGTGGCGAACAACGCTTGTGGATCTTCCGCAGCGCAAAGCGTGAACGTAACTGTGGGAAGCGCACCGGCTCAACCGGGAGCCATCACCGGACCAACTGAAGTCTGCAACGGCGATGAAGTAAGCTATTCCATTGCGGCGGTATCAGGAGCTACTTCCTACACGTGGACCCTC
>SKUL01000370.1 GCA_007129985.1 Flavobacteriales bacterium | reverse complement strand
GCAAATCGTTGAGGGTTCTGTTGTTGAGCAGGCGAATTTTGCAGCGCACCGCTTCTCCGTCGGGCTGGTTATCCACCATCTCGAAGTCGGTCCACAGGGCATTGGCAAAACCAATCATGTTACCGTGAAGCAGTACTTCATACATGTTCTCCTTGTAGCGGCTTCGAACCTCTCCAACAGGGCCGCTCAGCACCTTGCGCGACTTGTTGATAAGAGCAATATGGTCGCAAATTTCCTCTACCGAGCCCATATTGTGGGTGGAGAGAATAATGGTGGTGCCTTTTTCTTTCAGCTCCAGGATTTCGGCCTTGATAAGGTTGGCGTTGATAGGGTCAAATCCGCTGAACGGCTCATCGAGTATAAGCAGCCGCGGCTCGTGCATCACCGTGGTGATAAACTGAACCTTTTGGGCCATTCCCTTGCTGAGTTCCTCCACTTTTTTGTGCCACCAATCGCCAATGTTGAACTTATCGAACCAGTATTTCAGCCTGTGCAGGGCCTCATTCTTGGTCATTCCCTTCAGGCGGGCCAGATAGAGCGCCTGCTCGCCCACTTTCATCTTTTTGTACAGACCGCGTTCTTCGGGCAAGTAGCCGATGGTGTGTACATGATGCGGCGCAAGGGGCTCTCCGTTCAGGAAAACCTTCCCCTCGTCGGGGCCCGTTATCTGGTTGATGATGCGGATAAGCGTGGTTTTACCGGCTCCGTTGGGTCCGAGCAAACCAAACACACAACCCTGCGGAACCTCAAAACTTACGTCGTTGAGCGCGCGGTGGTTGGCGTACTGTTTTACAATGTGTTCTACTTTCAGCATAGCGCGATTTACTTGGCGCTCAAAGGTAGATTGATTTTTACAAGTGACGTTGGGATTGTTATCAAAGGCGAGCTTGTGTGATGAATGAGCGCGAAACCGCCCGATGAATTCGTTAACTTTGTAGCTATGGACGTGAATCCGGTTATACTTTCCATTCCTATTTTTCTGGTGCTGATTGGCGCCGAAGTGCTGTACGACCGCATTAAAAACCGGCATATGTACCGCCTGAATGATGCAGTTACCAATATCTCCTGCGGGATTGTTGAGCAGGTTACGGGGCTTTTTGCCAAGGTGTTTACGGTGGCGGCTTACCACGTGATTTTCGTGAATTTTGCGCTGTTCGAAATCCCCAACACCTGGTACTTCTGGCTGCTGGCATTTTTGGGGGTGGACTTCTTTTACTACTGGGCGCACCGCATGAGCCATCAGGTAAATTTTATGTGGCTCGGGCACGTGGTGCATCACCAGAGCGAAGACTATAATCTGTCGGTGGCGCTGAGGCAAAGCACATTTCAGAAAATTTTTACCTTTTACTTCTACTTCCCGATGGCGCTGCTGGGCTTCCCTACCGAGTGGTTTTTGCTGCTCGGAGCCTACAACCTGCTCTACCAGTTCTGGATTCACACGGAGGTAATCGGCTACCTCGGGCCTTTTGAGTACATCTTCAACACGCCTTCGCACCACCGCGTACACCACGGCCGCGACCCGAAGTACATTGACAAAAACCACGGGGGCACGCTCATTATCTGGGACCGCTTATTCGGAACCTTTGCCAAGGAAGAAGAAACGCCCACCTACGGCATCACCAAGCCCACCGAGAGTTTCAACGCGGTGTATGCTAACATCAAGCCCTTTCGGGAGTTGTGGGATGAAATGAAACAACTACCCGGCTGGCGCAACAAGCTGATGCTGGCCCTGAAACCGCCCGGCTGGTGGCCCGATTCGATGGGAGGTTTCCGCAAACCGCCGCCCGTGGTAAAAGCCACCTACAAAAAATTCGACGTGCAACTTTCGCAGCAGGAGAGCTACTACCTCTTTGCGCAATACCTGTTTATTTTGGGTGGAACGGCGTGGTTTCTTTTCGGAGTGGCCAATTTTTCGTGGCCGGTGATTACAGTGCTGGCATTGGCGGTGATTTACTCGGTTATGTCGCTGGGCTTGATGTTCGAAAAGCGCTCATACTCCGTCCGCGTTGAGGGCATTCGGCTGGTAATTTCAGCGGCGGTGATGGTGTGGGCATTGATGCCGCTCACGGGTGCTGTTGCAGCCATCGGAATGGCCCTCGCATACTTATTGGCTTCTGCGGCCGGACTGTGGTACATCAGTGCTAAACCACCCCTGGCGCATGCAGCGTGACCATTTGTTTATTGGACTTTTTGGAGTGCTGGTTGTCAATGAGCGACTGGCCTCTGCGTATCTTGACACTTGGCCCGAGTGGTATCTGATAAGCAAACCCGCCCTTTTGTTGAGCATCATTCTCTACTTTATGGCTGCCACGCGGCGCGTAAAACACCCCATGCGCTTTTTGTTGTTGGCCGGTTTTATGGCCTCATGGCTGGGCGATATCTCGCTGATGTTTCAAAAGGAAGACGAGGTCTATTTCCTAATGGGACTGATTAGCTTTTTTCTGGCTCATGTCTTTTACATCCTGTCATTCAGGTACTGGTTTTACGACAACCACCACATTCCGCTCATTAAGAAGCAGCCCTGGATGATGTTCTTGCTCGTGGCCTACGCACTTGGCTTGTTTCGCCTGCTGGAACCCGGTTTGGGAAGCATGAAGATTGCCGTGATTGCGTACATGGTCATCATCCTGCTGATGGTGGTAATGGCGCTCAACCGCTTTGCCAAGGTAAGCAGAAAGGGATTTGCCCTCGTCTTTGCAGGGGCCCTTCTATTTTTGGTGAGCGACAGCTTTCTGGCCTACAACAAGTTTGCAGAACCCGTGCCGATGGCCGGCGCATGGATTATGCTCACCTACTCCGCCGCGCAACTGCTGATTATGCTGGGTGGCTTGCATGAGTTAAGGGTGCATGCGAGGTGGAGAGCGGCTTAATCCTCCTCCTCATCCACCCTCACCCTGCGTAAATCAAGCAGATTCATAGCGTTGGAGCTAAGCCCCTGCACGTTTTTCCGCACAAAGCGCACCACCACGTCGTAGTAGAGCGGCAGGATGGGGGCCTCCTCCATCATCAGGCTATCCATGCGCTGGTAGAGAGCAAGGCGCTCGTCGAGGTTTTGGATTTCCATGCTTTGCTCATACCACTCGTCAAAAAGCTCGTTGCTGAAGCGCGTGTAGTTGGGTCCGCCCGGTGCGTGATTGGCACTGTAAAAAACCGAAAGAAAATTCTCCGCGTCGCCGTAATCTGCCAACCACGATTTCCGGAAAAAGCTCAACTTGCCCTCGGCCGTATAGGTAGCATGGGTACCTGCAGGCAGCACATCCACCTTGATTTTTACGTCGAGGTCTTCCAGTTGCGATTGCACAAACTCGCACAAATCCACATAATCCGAAGTGGTTGACAACGTGATGGTACCCAGCTCCCTGCCGCTGTTGTAACCCGCCTCGCGCAACAGGGCGCG
>SKUL01000127.1 GCA_007129985.1 Flavobacteriales bacterium | reverse complement strand
AGGGTTACGATAAGTGCCAACACCACCGATACCATCGCCCCCAAATAAAGGGAGTAAATCACCGTGGGTAAAGCGCCTTTGCGAATCAAAAAGTAACCAAGTGCAAAATACACCGCTGTACTTACTGCCGGCGCCAATCTTTCGTGCCTGTTAACCAAGCCATAGCTGGTAATAATACCAGATTTTCTGAGAATAAACAGGTTGATCAACGGAAAAACCACCGTACTAAGCATCACCACTACAAAGAGAATCTGTGCCTGCGAGGGCGCAAGAAAGTAGCGCAAAAAGGGATCAACCTTCACCACCACGTACAAAGCCAGCAAGGGCATGAAGAGTGGTAAAAAGAGATAGCTGGCGAGGTGCGATGTAGCCCTGAGCATGGTTTAGAGTTCCTTGCGCAAGCGCGCCACCGGAATATTGAGCTGCTCGCGGTACTTGGCCACCGTGCGACGGGCAATGTTGTAGCCTTTGTCTTTCAGAAGTTTGGCGAGCCGGTCGTCGGTAAGGGGTTTTGATTTGTTTTCCTGGTCAATGGCGTCCTGTAGGATTTTCTTCACTTCGCGGGTAGATACCTCCTCGCCACTGTCGGTGCTGAGCGATTCACTGAAAAACGTTTTAATCAGAAAAGTACCGTATGGAGTTTGCACATATTTGCTGTTCGCCACGCGGCTGATGGTGCTGATATCGAGGTTTACCCGCTCCGCCACGTCTTTCAGAATCATGGGCTTGAGTTTGGTTTCATCGCCGGTCAGAAAATACTCTTTCTGAATTTCTACGATGGCATTCATGGTGTAAAGCAGGGTTTCCTGTCGTTGCCGGATGGCGTCAATAAACCACTTGGCCGAGTCAATCTTTTGCTTCACAAACATCAGCGCCTCTTTGTCCTGCTTGCTTTTTTCCTTGCTTTCGGCGTAGGTCTGCAGCATATTTCTGTAAGTTCGGCTGATGCGCAGCTCAGGTGCATTACGGCCGTTGAGGCTCAGTTTGATGTCATTATCTTCTACGTTCAGCAAAAAGTCGGGCACCACGTGCTGGATGCTGCGCGAGGTATCGGTCATGCTGTTGCCCGGCCGGGGATTGAGCCGCACAATTTCATCAACCGCAGCTTTGAGTTCTTCCTCGGTAATGTCTAGCCGCTTGGCGATTTTGTCGTAGTGCTTTTTGGTAAAACTTTCAAAATGGTCTTCCAGCACACGGGTGGCCAGTTGCACCGCCGGGCTTTGGTTTTTACGCCGTTTAATCTGAATGAGCAGGCACTCCTGCAAATTGCGCGCACCCACCCCCGCAGGCTCAAACTCCTGAATCACGCTCAGCACTTCACCAAGTTCCTTTTCGGTGGTGGTGAGGTTTTGCGAAAAAGCAAGATCATCTACAATGTTAATCAGGTCGCGGCGCAGGTAGCCATCGTCATCGAGGTTACCCACCAGCGTAAGGGCCAGCTCGCGCTCGTGCTCGTCCAAATCGGCAAGACCCAATTGCGTGAGAAGATTTTCGTGAAAGGTGCGTCCTGATGAAATGGGCATGCTGCGATCTTCATCATCGGGACTGTGGTTGTTGGCCGAGAGCTTGTACGAAGGCATCTCGTCGTCCTGCATGTAATCGGAAATATCAAAGTCGTCGTCGCGGCTTCGTTCTTCGTCGCGATCGTTGTCAGTATCATCCGAGTTATTGTACTCTTCGCGCTCGCGGATTTCTTCTTCGTCGGCATCGGCACCTTCTTCCAGCGCGGGATTTCCTTCTATTTCCTCCTTAATACGCTGCTCCAGTTCCATGGTAGGTACCTGCAGTAGTTTCATCAGCTGAATTTGCTGAGGAGAGAGTTTCTGCAGTAGCTTTTGCTGAAGCGTTTGTTTGAGCATATTGCGATTATTAAGCGTTCAAAGTTACGGAATCGGCTTTAATGTTGCAGCCCCTTTTTAGTGGCAGTCCGCACATAAAAAGTTAACTTCGGGGCATCATTCAAAAACCCGATAAGATGGAAGACACAAGCAAGGTGGTATTGATTACCGGAGGAACGAAAGGTATTGGCTACGGTGTGGCCGAAGTGCTGCTGAACGAGGGCTTCAAGGTGGCCATCACCGGAAGAAATCTCGCCGACGCGCAGGCAGCAGCCGAGCGCTTGTGTACCAAGCACCCCAAATGTGCGCTGGGTATTGAGGCCGATGTTCGCGACTTCAAAGACCAGGAGCGCGCCGTAGAGGAAGTACTGGCCCTTTGGGGGAGGCTCGACGTGCTCATTGCCAATGCCGGTTTGGGTAAGTTTGCCACCATTCAGGAGATGGAACACGAGGACTGGCACCAGATGATTGACACCAATCTTACGGGCGTGTTCAACAGCGTAAAGGCGTGCATTCCGGCCTTGATGGAGCAGAAAGGCTACATCATTACCATTGCGAGCTTGGCCGGCGTGAACTTTTTCAAAGCCGGAAGCGCATACAACGCCAGCAAGTTTGGTCTTGTGGGATTTTCGCAGGCCATTATGCTCGACCTTCGTCAGCACGACGTAAAGGTGACCACCATCTGCCCGGGTTCGGTTACCAGTCATTTTAACGACCACGTGCCCGTTGCTGAAGACGCGTGGAAAATCCAGCCGGAAGACATCGGCCAGATGATAGTGGATTTGCTACGCATGCACCCGCGCACGCTGCCTTCAAAAATTGAGGTGCGCCCCAGCAAGCCGCCTGCAAAATAGTCAGGCGCTTCCGCCGCGCTACCTACATCTCAAAATCACTCTTTGGAGGGAATGCCACGTGCCTTGATGGTGATAGGTTTGCATTACAACAAGTGTATTACAAACCAAACACCATTAACATGAAAAAACTACACTACTTTGTTGCGCTCATCACCGGGTTGGTGATCGGCGTAACTGCCTGTCAGAAGGCTGAAGATCTTCCGGAAGAAGCAATGGCAACCACCGAAGTGACTGATGACCTTGCCAAGAATCCCTCAGCGCTGAACAAGCTGTTGGCGGACGTGCGCAAAGCTACAACCCAGTACCACGACGTGGAAGCAGCGCTTGCGGCCGGCTACATGAACACCATGGACTGCGTACAAGGCCCTCCCGGTGCGGGAGCCATGGGCGTGCACTTCGTAAAAATGGAGTGGATTGACGATGTGTTCAACCCGCTTGAGCCCGAGGTACTGCTCTACGAGATTAAGAACAATGGTGAGTACAAGCTCACCGGGGTAGAGTACCTCTATGTGGGTGAGGAGTCACCCATGTTCGGAGGACAGGTGCATTTTCACCCTTTTCCTCAGCCTTTTGCAGACTACGCACTGCACGTTTGGGTGTGGAAAGCCAACCCCAACGGTATGTTTGAGGACTTTAACGTAAACGTTTCGTGCCCATAGCTTATCAACGTTTTGGATAGAAGAAAAGAGGCGTCGGAATGGCGCCT
>SKUL01000118.1 GCA_007129985.1 Flavobacteriales bacterium | reverse complement strand
AGGTGATTATTGCCGGTGCCGGCGGGGCTGCCCATTTGCCGGGCATGACGGCGAGCATTACCGCCCTGCCTGTGATTGGCGTTCCCATCAAATCGCGCAACTCCATTGACGGCTGGGATTCGGTACTTTCTATCTTGCAGATGCCCGCCGGTGTACCTGTAGCAACTGTGGCGCTGAACGGTGGTCGCAATGCGGGGATTCTTGCCGCGCAGATTCTCGGAGCTTCGGATGCTGAGCTGCTCAAACGCATCGAAGCGTTCAAAGAAGAACTCAAGGAAAAGGTGCTCATTTCGGCGCGAAACCTTGAGGGCAAGCAGTAGTTGAAGGCTCGCAAAAAAGTAATTTTCCGGAAAGCTTCATTTACAACAATGTTTGTACTTTGGTCGGTGAACCATGAGAACACCTATTGCCATAGTGTTGCTGCTATTCCCCCTTTGGTTGAAGGCTGGAAATGAGAACCTTCCCGTGGGTGCGCGCTCCTCGGCCATCGGGCACGCTTCGGTGAATTTGCAGGATATCTGGTCGGCACATCACAACCAGGCAGGTCTCGCCAACCTCGAAAAAATGGGTGGTGGGGTCTATTACGAAAGTCGGTTTACCATGCGAGAGCTGAGTTTGAGAGGGGGGCTTGCGGCGCTTCCAACCGACATCGGAACTTTTGCTGTGAGCGTGACCACCTTCGGTTATGAGCTATACAGCGAATCGAAATTCGGACTCGCATACGCCATGCCTCTGGCAGACAATCTGCGGATGGGCGTGCAAATCAACTACCACCACACACACATTGCTGAAGGTATTGGCAACCTAAGTCATTTTACCGGAGAAATTGGTTTACAAGCTGATATCACCGACGAACTAAGTATCGGCGCCCATGTCTTCAATCCGACGCTCACCCAGATGGCAGAATACAACAATGAAAAGATTCCAACGGCCATCCGGCTGGGAGCCCAATATCAGTTCAACGAGAACTTTTTTCTGGCTGTGGAGGGGTTTCAGAACATCTACGACCGTCCCGCCATGCGAATTGGTATGGAATACCACGTGATTGAACAACTCTACCTCCGCGGTGGTGTAGGAACCGCGCCTACCCTTGCCAGCTTTGGCTTTGGCCTGAAACTGAAAAACCTCTTTATTGACGTAGCGAGTAGCTATCACAGCACACTGGGTTTCAGTCCGCAGGTTAGCCTTAGCTACAATATGTTCTGAAATGAGGCACGCGGGGTTCATAGCACTGGCCGTTTTGCTGGCAGGGCTGGTAAAGGCGCAGGACCCTTTTGAAAAACTCGACAAAAGCGCCATCATTGAGCAGCGGGTGGAATTTATTTCCGAGAGCCTCACCGAAGAAACGCAGGTTGACTACGCAGAACTCTTCGACGATTTGTGGTTGTTTATGGACAATCCCATCAACCTCAACAAGGCCACCCTCGATGACTTCAGTCGGTTGTACCTTCTTACCGACATCCAAATCAACAACCTGTACGCGCACATTGCACGTTTTGGCGAGCTGCTCAACATCTACGAACTACAGGTCATCCCTGGCTTTGACCCCCAGACCATCAAGCTTATAGCGCCCTTCGTAACTGTGCGCGAACGCGGTGATTTGCGCGCCACTCCGCTCAAGAAAATGCTGAAGGAAGGCCAGCATGATATGATTATGCGTTACCGCCGTATTCTTGAAGAGCAACGGGGTTATTCGGATATTACGGAAGAGGAACTGGCGCAAAATCCCAATGCCCGCTATCTGGGCAGTCCTGACCACCTTTACGCTCGCTACCGCTATACCTACGGAACGAAACTCTCCTACGGATTTGTGGCAGAAAAAGACCCGGGAGAGGAGTTGTTTCGGGGTTCGCAGGCGCCCAATCTCAATCCGCGTGAGTTCAGGTCGGGGTTTGACTTTCTGAGCGGGCATCTCTTTCTCACCAACCAAAGAGGAACCTTGCGCAAGCTGGCCATCGGCGATTACCAGGCGCAGTTCGGGCAAGGGCTGACATTCTGGAGTGGATTCGCCTTTTCGAACAAGTCGGCTTTTTCGCTCAACATCAAGCGAAGTGCCCGCGGATTGTCGCCCTATACCGGGGTAAACGAAAATCTATTTATGCGCGGGGCCGCTGCAACCATCGGCTTCGGAAAAGTTGAAATCACGCCCTTCGCGTCTTACAAGGGAATTGACGCATCGGTCATCCAAACGCCTGACTCGCTTTCGGAGGGAGAGAACCTTGTCGCCATCTCGGCCTTTCAGCAATCGGGTTTTCACCGCACGCCGCGAGAGCTTGCCGGAAGACGCGCAGTTAACGAGCTTGTTACCGGAACCAATGTGGCCTACCGGGCAAAAAATCTACAAATTGGTCTCACCGGAGCGCGCGTGGCATACGACGGCATGGTTGACAGAAACCTTCAGATTTACAATCAGTTTGACCTCAATACCAACGAGAATGTAAACGTAGGGGTGGATTACAACTACGTTTGGCGAAACATCAATGTGTTTGGAGAGGCAGCCATCAGTCAAAACGGTGGTAAAGCCATGCTGAACGGGGCCATGCTCGCCATTGACCCAAGGGTGTCGCTTTCAATTTTGCACCGTACCTACGAGCGTAACTACCAGAACAATTTCTCCACCGCTATCGGAGAATCCACCCGAAACGCAAACGAAAGCGGCCTTTACATGGGCTTGGAAATCAATCCAAACAGGAGGTGGCGTATCAATGCCTTTTTTGACCAGTTCTGGTTTCCGTGGTTGAGGTATCAGGTGGACCAACCCTCTACCAGCGGAATTGACCACTTGTTGCAGGTTACGTATCGGCCCTCACGTCGGCTTCAAATGTACGCCCGATGGAGACGCAGGGTACGACCTCGCAATGCCCCGCTTGATGTGCCCATCCGCTTTGCCGAAGAAACCGAACTGCACAACGGCCGCGTAGATTTGGTGTATCAGGTTACCGAGTCCATTAAAATCAGGTCGAGGCTGGAGCTGTCACACTTTCAGCGCGAAGAAATGGAGCCTGAACGCGGTGTAATGCTCTATCAAGATGTGATTTACAAAAAGCTCAATTCGCCGCTCACCCTTTCCTTGCGGTATGCCATTTTTAACGCCGAATCGTGGAATGCAAGAATGTACGCCTTCGAAAGTCAGGTGTTGTACTTCTACGCCATCCCACCCTATCAGGGGCGCGGGAGCAGGATGTACTGTTTGGCGCAATACAAGTTAACCCGCGGCATTGACATCTGGCTGCGCTACGCCGTGTGGTTTTACACCGATCGCGACCAGATTGGAACCGGACTGGAACAAATTAATGGCTCAACGCGCTCGGAAGTAATTGCGCAGGTACGATTTAAGTTTTGATAACACCGCTCTCACCCCTTCAGGTGAATCCCGAACATGAAAAAAGCATTTCCTTTGT
>SKUL01000064.1 GCA_007129985.1 Flavobacteriales bacterium | reverse complement strand
TAGCAAATGGCCATTTCCAGGTTAAAATGTTTGGCATAGGCATTGGCCCTCTTGGTTCCTCCGGTATCTGGAGCTGCCATAATCAGGTTTTCGCGGTCAATGGATTCCAGGTACTTCACAAAGATGGACGACGCAAAAAGGTGATCTACAGGAACTTCAAAAAATCCTTGAATCTGGTCTGCGTGGAGATCCATTGTGACCACACGGGTAACACCTGCGGCGGTGAGCAGATTCGCTACCATTTTTGACCCGATAGCAACACGAGGCTTGTCTTTTCGGTCCTGACGAGCGAAACCGAAATAGGGAATTACCGCCACAATCCTGCGGGCAGAAGCGCGTTTTGCCGCGTCAATCAAAAGCAAAAGCTCAAGCAGATTGTCGGCCGGTGGCATGGTGCTCTGAATGATAAACACGTCCTTTCCGCGAATGCTCTCCTCGTAAGAAGGCTGAAATTCGCCGTCGCTGAACTCAGAAACAATCACGTTACCGAGCTGTACACCAAACTCAGCAGCTATTTGAGAAGCCAGATGTTGCGATGCGCGCCCTGAGAATATTTTTACTGAATCCAGCATGGGTCCTGTTAAGAGGGGTGCAAATGTAGTAATTTGGTCTTGCGAAACAAAGTGCCTTTTTAATGTTTTCGCGGGGATATTGTGGCATCCCAAACAAATGAATAAATTTGCAGCCCAATTGAATATGCCTGGGTGGCGGAATTGGTAGACGCGCACGACTCAAACTCGTGTTCTTCGGAGTGTGGGTTCGATTCCCACCCCAGGTACAAAGGCCTCCAAAAAGGGGCCTTTTTTCGTTTCTTTGAGACACATATAGATGGAAGAAGGCTTTGTAAAATACAGTGACCCCGCCAAGCAGGAACGCTACGACCGTGCCTATCTCAGGATGGCGAAGCAGTGGGCTACGCTATCACACTGCCAACGAAAGCAGGTGGGCTCGCTCATTGTGAAGGAGGGAATGATTATCTCCGACGGATACAACGGCACCCCCACCGGTTTCGAGAATGACTGTGAAGACGACAACGGCGATACCAAGTGGTACGTGTTGCACGCCGAGGCCAACGCCATCACCAAAGTTGCACGCTCCACCAACGACGCACGCAATGCAACGCTTTACCTGACGTTATCTCCCTGCAAAGAATGCAGCAAATTGATTCATCAGATTGGCATCAAGCGATTGGTTTTCATCGAAAAGTATAAAGACGATTCAGGTCTCAACTTTCTGCGCGAGGCCGGTGTTGAAGTAGTGCAAATAGAAAACCCCTGAAAAGGAGGATGAAGAAAACCTGGATTTTACTCCCATTACTGCTGGCCATTGCGCTCAGCGCCGGAATTTACATCGGTGCGGATATGTCGCGCTTTGGAGCAGAAGCGCCTGTATTCAATCGCATGGTGAATCACAGCAGCAACAAGATAACCCAAATCATCAATTTTATTGAGCGGCACTACGTGGATACGGTAGACAAAGCCGGTCTGATTGACTTCAGCATCCAGGAGATGTTGCAACACCTCGACCCGCATTCCTATTACATCTCCGCGCGGGAGCTTCGTCAATACACCGAGCCGCTGGAAGGGAACTTCGACGGAATTGGCGTAGAGTTTACCATTCAAAACGATACGGTTTTTGTGGTTACACCTTTGGAGGGCGGGCCTTCCGAAGCACTGGGCATTCGCTCGGGAGACCGCATCGTTACCGTGGACGGCGAGAACATTGCCGGTATTGGCGTTACCAACCGCGATGTGATGACCTCTCTTCGGGGCGAAAGCGGCACGCGGGTAAACGTGCAGATTAAACGACGCGGCACTCCGGGTTTACTCGATTTCACCATCACCCGCGGAAAAATTCCCATTTACAGTGTGGCGGTGTCGTACATGCTCGATGATGCCACCGGCTACATCCGCGTTACTCGCTTTGCCAAAACCACGCATCAGGAGTTTATGGAAGGTGTCATGAATCTCAAAATGAATGGCATGGAGCAGCTTATCATTGACCTTCGGGGAAATGGTGGCGGGTACCTGAACACTGCTATCGCCATGATTGAGGAGTTGCTGCCGGCCAATCAGTTGATTGTGTACACCGAAGGCCGCGCGCAACCGCGCAAAACCTACGAAACCCGACGCAGCGGAAGCCTGACCAATTTGCCTGTGGTGATTATGATTGACCAGGGCTCGGCGTCGGCCAGTGAAATTCTGGCAGGAGCTGTGCAAGACAATGACCGCGGATTAATTGTAGGTCGTCGCTCTTTTGGAAAAGGGCTGGTACAGGAGCATTATGAGTTTCCCGACAGTTCGGCCATTCGGCTTACGGTTTCCCGCTATTACACTCCATCGGGCAGAAGCATTCAGCGACCTTACGGAAACGGCATTGATTACGAGGCCGATATTTACGCGCGTTACGAAACCGGCGAGTTGTACGATTCAACCAAAATCAATTACCCTGATTCGCTGGTTTATTTCACGCGCTCCGGCAGAAAAGTGTTTGGTGGAGGAGGCATTGTACCCGATTTGTACGTGGCCATTGACACCGTGGGAGGTTCAGAGTATTTCACCGAGCTGAGTTACCGCGGCATCCTCAATGACTTTGCTTTTGAGTACGCCGATAGCCATCGCGACAGACTGTTGGCCGCAGGTTCGGTGGAAGAGTTTGTGAAGAGTTTTGTGGTGAATCCGCGTATGTTGCAGGACCTTTATCACTTTGCCGATGGCCGTGGACTCAAAGCCGATCCTACAGACATCAACATTTCAGAGTCGCACATTGCGCTTCGCCTCAAGGCTCTCATTGCCAGAAATATTTGGGGTAACGACGGGTATTATCCCATCATTGCCGAAGACGACCGCATGTTACAGGTGGCGCGAGGGGCTTTCGAAAAAGGAAAAACTATTCTACCGTAACCGATTTGGCCAGGTTTCTCGGCTGATCAACGTTGCAACCCCGCATCACGGCCACGTGGTAAGACAGCAGTTGCAAAGGAATCACGGAAATCAAGCCCATCAAAACCTCGTCCACTTCCGGAATTTCGATGGTGTGGTCGGCGAGTGCTTTTACCTGCTCATCGCCTTCGGTTACAATGGCAATCACCTTGCCTTTGCGCGCTTTCACCTCCTGTACATTGCTCACAATCTTGTCGTACGATGCTCCTTGGGTAGCAATAACCACCACAGGCATATTCTCATCAATGAGCGCAATGGGGCCGTGTTTCATTTCGGCGGCAGGATAACCCTCAGCGTGGATGTACGAAATCTCCTTTAGCTTGAGCGCGCCTTCCAAAGCTACCGGGAAGTTGATTCCACGACCCAGGTATAGCGCATTGGTGGCATTCTTGTAGTAGTCGGCGATGTATTGAATCTGGTCATCCAGTTGCAGTACTTTCTCAATTTTCTCCGGAACTGCATCCAG
>SKUL01000194.1 GCA_007129985.1 Flavobacteriales bacterium | reverse complement strand
TACGGCAAGTGTTCCTACCACTCAGGTGCACCCCAATTTCTGCAACACAGGAGGCTATGAGCTTGGCGATTTTATATCTGCTACGAGCATTCCTTCTGCGGAAGCATACCGTTGGGAATTTACTCCACTAGGAGGCACAGCTTTGCCTGAATATACCCGAAATACGAATAATCCTTGGATGCGTATTGCATGGGTGGATGGTGTTGCACTCGCTCAAACTTATCAGGTACGCGTGAAGGTGCGAGTGAATGGTGTGTGGGGTGAATACGGTAGTATGTGCACTATTGCTACTGCTTCTGATGTACCACATACAGAGTTGCGACCCGAGTATCAGCTAACCAATGGCTCAGGAAATCTTTATCAGATGTGTGATTTGATGATAGCCTATGCCATTAGTGGAGCTACAAATTATCGCTGGAGACTAGACCCTGATAATGATCCAACCAACGGGAATGAGGTTTACTACACCCGTGGTACCGGCAATGCAAGCGTGCGCTTGTCTTGGTTTGAAGACCTGGTTCCGTTTACAACCTATAATGTTGCCGTTGAAGTTGCCATTGGTGAGGTATGGAGTGGATATGGTGCGGTGCATCCAATAGAACTCGGTCCACCTGCTACAACTACAGTACGCCCGAACTATTGTGGAACCACCTTTAGTTCGCCAAGTGGTATTTTGATTGCGCAATCGGTTTGTACAGCGGATTTTTACCAGTTTGAATTCAACAATACCTCTACAGGTGTAGTGAGTACTGCCACTCGTCCAAATACAGGAATAAGCCTTTCCTGGAATGGGATTTCTCCTGCATTGACCGCAGGGGAGTACGAAGTGCGTGTACGCGTGCAACAAGGTGGTATATTGGGAAGTTACGGAGCAATTTGCAACATTACCATTACCGGCCCCGAAGCCCCGGAACAGGAAATTTCCGCGGCGCGCAGTCTCATCGAAACTACATCAGTTTTATACCCGAACCCCAACTCAGGCACAGAGGCGCGCCTTGAACTCTCAGGTCTTGGAGACGAAAACCACAATGTGATGATTCAGGTGTATGACTTGCACGGTAAACTGATGCAGTCAACAGGCTTTGGACATTACGGAAGCAATTTGAGCCGTTTGATACGCTTCGAGCCCGGACTTGCACGCGGTGTTTACATGATACAGGTTGTGGTAGATGGTGAGTCATTTGCCACCGAGAGGCTGGTTGTGATGTAAGCCAGTGCGAGCAATACCATTTAAAAAGCCCGGTGGTTATTCTCCGGGCTTTTTTGGTTTTAAGTTGATGTAAACAGGTTAAAAAACTACCACGTGTCAATATCACCGCGAAAAACCCACCAGTCGCTCCAGTCTGTTATTTCGTCTGCAATCGGTCCTTTTGCGATAAAATGTATGGAGCGGTTGATTGACCGAAAGCCGTTTTGATCCAGCGTTTTCACCAAAAAAGTATTGCCGGGATTCACAGCGATAGAAAGCATACTGAAAGAAGCTGATTGCCGCACGGACTTTACAAGCGCGTTGAACGCCTCAGATACGAACTCAGGATTTAGGTTGGAGCACAAAAACTTCCCGATCATGAGTTCACGGATAAACTTTTTTCGTGTCTGAGCTTTTAGCTCGAAGAAGGATTTCTCTTCCCCTGACTCATAGGTAAAACGGTAGTAAGACCCCTCCTCAAATGAAAAGCGATAGTCATCAAAATCACTTTGCTGAGCAATATAGTTCACCTCTTTCGGACCGGTAAAGTTGAGCTTTTTTCTTTCGGACCAGGCTTTGCGTAGTTGACTCTCAGGAGAGGAGAACACAGCGGTAATGGGATTCAATGGTTTCACATACCACTGAAGGTTAAAAGGGTTCTTCCAGTCTTTGCGCATAAACGAACCATACGACATCGGCACCGGAAAGCCTATCAGCAAATCAAAATCGAAGTTGTTTTCAGGCAGATGAATATAATTGAGCAACTTACCAAACAAACCCTTTCCGCGAAAATCGGGGTGAACCAATGAGTTTCCGCTTTGGAAAGCGCGGATAACTTGCCCCTTGTACATCAACGGCCAATAAAAAAAGGATTGAAATCCGGCAACCGTATCGCCGGAGGTGGATACAATGCGGATGCAATGGTCATTTTGAAAAGGATGCTCGTAGAAGTTATCGAACAGCGAGCTAAACGTGTTGGCGCCGGTTTGGTATTCAGCGTCAAATAGCGCAACAACCTGTTCGCGCATCCATTCTTCATAGGGCTTTATCTCCAGTTCCATGTGTTTGCACCTTTTGCACAAATGTAGAAAACCTCGGTTTATGGTGGTTTGTTGGTAGTGTGCTGTTGAAGTTGATGCTTGCGGAGCAGGATGTTGAGGTTGAGGGCTCACGTTGTGCTTTATTGAAACCGATTCTATGTTTGATCCAAATCTCCACTCCTTGATAATCATAACAATCTGAGATGGTTTAAACGTGCTTCTTTTCTTACGACAGTCAAAGTTATTTGATTTTTGGACTGTCCAGTTTTTGGGGAAGCTTACACTTGTAATGACGCCAGACCGGGGTTTTTTCTGATGGTAACCTCATTAGTTGTACTAATGACATTGTGTAAACCGGTTAGACTCATCAAAGATTGGTTGTTTTCAATGTGAAGCAAACCAACTTGCCCTATGATGTTCCCAAGAGCCGAAATGTCTTCCAGATTTGTATTGTTTTCTATTCTTATTTGACCGATGCCTTGCATCGTTAAGCCATTTAGCCCCTCGAGATTAGTCAGAAGAGGGTTGCCATTTATGATGATACTTTGAAAACTCTGAATATTAGACAGTGGGCTGAGATCTTCAATGTCCGTATCAAAAATCGACCAACCAGTATTGGGATGCTTCAAAACAACAATATTAGCAGCAGTGCAGTTTGGATAATTTAAAGCGAATTCATTCAGGGCGGCCTGACTGAAAAAAACGAAACTGTCGGGACATTGAGCCGATCCGGAAAAGATAACGAATATGAGCGCAACAGATAAAGTTGAGCGTAGTTTTAGGAATAAGGGCAGTTCAATCATTGAGCTCTAGGCATAACCTTGACAAGCAAAGTTATAATAAGACCTGATTTTCCAAAATTTATAAGGAGATAGGAACAGAATTTATTTGGTGGCCTATTCTCAGATAACACAAACAATCTACCCCCTCATACTACCCCTCGCAATATTCTCAACTGTGTTTTTGTATGCCGTACGCAGAAAAAAGAGCGACATCAATATCCAGAAAATGCCCAAAAAGCTTTCATGGTCACGGAGTAGCACAAAAACGCCAAGCGCAATAGCCGCCATGGCCGAAAAGAACCCCCCACTGCCGGGTTCACGACGCGCCCACCTGCGGATCACCTGATGAAAGCGATTCCACCATTCCCGGCGGGGTAGGCGCATACCTTCCTTGCTGAACAAGTTGTAATAGGCGATGACCCTTCGGTATTTTTGTTCCTGTTCTGCGCGGGTAGGCGGTGGATTGGTATAGCGGTGTCGTGTGCCGTACTTGCGGTCGTCGTGAGGAGGTTGTGCCTGCGAACCCTGAGGTTTTCGTGCTCCTGAACTTCGCGGCTTGCGAACTCCATCCAGCACCAAATCATATTGTCTTCTGCTTCGGGGGTTGCTCAGCACTTCGTATGCACGCTTTACCTCTACAAATCGTTTGGCTGCGTCGGGATGCGGGTTATGGTCGGGGTGAAGCTCTCGTGCACGAGCCCTGTATCGCGCCTTTATTTGTCCCAAGGTAGCGCTGCGAGAAACGCCCAGTATTTGGTAGTAATTTGCCATGAGATGTTCTGCCGCTCTAAACTATAGAACCTTTCGGAACTCACCAGATGATTCGCTGATCGGTCTCAAGTTACGATTACATTTGCATCGTGACCAAAGTAAAACAAAATACCGTTGCCATCTCGGTGCTGCTGTTGTTGGCACTTTTGTATCACTGGGGTCATCTCAATGATTTTCCGTCACACATTCACGCGTGGGCACAGGCCGACAGATACGCATTGGCTCTGGGTTTTGTCGAAAATGGCCTCAACCTCTTCCAACCGCAAACCATGATTTACAACCACCAGTTTCCTGATTGGTGGATGGAGCCGAGCGATTACACCATCACGGCGGTTGATTTCCCGATTCATGATTTTGTGCCCGCTATTCTCATGAAGGTAACCGGGGATCATGCTCCTTTTTGGTTTAGAGGATACATTTTGTTATACAGTTTGTTGGGCTTGTTTTTCTTGTTCCGCTTGGTGCGCAGTATTACCCAAAGTGGGGCAGCAGCTCTGTTTGTACTTGTGTTTGCAGCTACATCGCCGCTGTTTGTGTATTACCAGGCAAATTTTCTTCCAACCATTCCCTCATTGGCCAATGCTATCATAGGGGCATATTTCTATCATCGCTACTTGTGCAAAGGTGACAACCGCATGTTTTGGTGGAGTTCACTTGCTTTTACGCTTGCAGCTTTGTCAAGAACCACTTTTGTAATTCCGTTACTGGCGATGTTTGGAGTGGAGTTTTTGCGGGTCGTTTTCAGTAGAACACCGTGGATCCCCAAAGTGGCACCGGTAGGGGTGTCGCTGCTTTCGTTGATTGCTTACGCGTTGTACAACAGCTATCTGCGGAATCAATATGGCTCACAGTTTTTGAGCGAACTCATGCCTGCGGAGAGTATCGCAAATGCCCGAGAGTTACTTTCGAGGACATGGGAAAATTGGGGAGAGCAGTATTTCTCCTCGCTACATTATCTATGTTTTGGAGTGCTGGCTGCACTTGTTGTTTTTACTTTGCTCAAAAGGTGGAAACACGAAACGCTCCGAATTTCGCCATTTATCGGATTTATCTTAATCAGCTTTCTCGGGTGTGTGATCTTTGCTTTTGCTATGCTCAATCAATTTCCGGCTCACGACTACTACTTTTTAGACACGTTTTACTTGCCCCTTGTTTTGCTCTTTGCTTGCATGGTGGCCTATGTGGTGCAGAAAAGTACGCTTCGTGAACAAAGGATGTACAGCCTCATAGCACTGGCTGCAACGGTGATGCTTGTTCTTGTGCCATTTGAATCTCAGACCTTGAGACGTGATTCCGGCCCGTGGGACAGAACCGCTTCTGTGATTCAGGATTTTGACAATGCAGATATGTTTCTTGACTCATTGGGGATTTCCGAAAATGCCAAAATTCTGGTTTTGGATGCAGTAGCCCCGAATCTTCCGTTTTTGCTCATGAAGCGAAAAGGCTATGCCCTGATGAAACCTACCCGCGAGAATCTAGAGCAAGCACTTTTGTGGGATTATGATTACGCCGTTTTTCAAAACAGCTATTTCGTTGACCGAATTTTTCGAAATTACCCACAGCTTATTGAAAAATTGAATGTTATAGCGTCCAATGGTCGAATCACGGCCTGCAGAAAGGGCGGAGAAACAACTACCGATTTGATGCAATTTCTGGGTTTCTCAGACAAACAGTTGCGCTTCAACGTGAGTCGGGGTTTTGAAGGTAAACAAGATGCTTTCGGTTGGTCAAACGTGAAGTTGACGGATAAACACTCATTCTCCGGACAGTATGCCGGAGTTGTTGCTCCCGAAATGGAGTATGGGTGGACGTATCGCGCGGATTGTGCAGATATGAAAGTGTCTGGAAATGCTGCGTTGGTTGTAAGCGGGTTTTTTCTTTCTGCGGCTGATTCTCCTTTTGAAGCCGAAGTGGTGCTTTCTATTCAGGACGGAAACAATACCATTCACTACCACTCTTTTTCGCTGAAAGAGTGGTTGCAGGATTCAGGACATTGGGCAGAGGTTCCTATGGTTTTTGTTCTGCCTGAGGCACTTCCTGCTCACTGTAAAATAGCTGTTTACCTATGGAATAGAGGTAGGGGTGAATTGTACTATGACGACATCAGCATTTCGTTGTACGCCGACGGGCATATTGATTGAGAGTCTGTTTACCGAGGAAACTCCGCGCAGGCAAGGCATTTGGTCATGGCTTCCCGAAGAAGATCAACCAAGCAAAATCCCTACCTTGGCAATCACAAGGAAAACAAAATTGTATAGCCAATAGCCATGCGAAAAAACCTCGATCAATTCATTGGATGCATCATGGGTGGTGCCATTGGCGATGCGCTTGGAGCCCCTGTAGAATTTATGTCGGCAGAAGAGATTTTTGCCCGATATGGCCAACGTGGTGTGCAGCAGTACGTTGAGCACGAAGATGGGCTGGGCGAGTTTACCGACGACACCCAAATGCTGCTGTTTACCGCCGAGGGACTGCTTCGCGCATGGCAGCGCTCAGTGGCCAAGGGAATAGGTGGGGCAGAAGTGAGCATTACCTGGCATTCATACCTGCGATGGCTCAAAACCCAGGGATATGAAAAACCCGCCGTGGTAGATACTTACGGATTTGAAGACGGCTGGCTTCTACGGCGCCGCGAACTCCATAAACAGCGTGCTCCCGGTAATACCTGTCTGGCCGCTTTGCGCAGCGGGAAAATGGGCACCGTTAAAGAACCCATCAACAACAGCAAAGGCTGCGGTACAGTGATGCGAATAGCTCCCGTTGGTTTAACGATTGCACACGACCCTGAGCTCGCTTTTATCAAAGGCATGGAACTTTCGGCTATTACGCACGGCCATCCTTCGGGCTATTTGAGTGCAGGTGTTCTGGCCATGATTTTTGCGCTGATGGTTCAGGGCGACAGTCTTGCATTCGCCATTGACAAAAGCCTGAATGTTTTGCAGCGTTTTGTAGGTCATCAAGAAACCCAAACGGCTGTTCTCAACGCGATAGAGCTCCACAAAAGGTTTGAGGGAGAAGACCTGAGCTATACAGAAATTGAAAGTCTTGGTGGTGCCTGGGTAGCCGAAGAGGCTCTGGCCATTTCACTGCTTTGCGCCTTGCACTATCCCAACAATTTTGAAAAAGCAGTTCTCACGGCCGTGAACCACAGCGGCGACAGCGACAGTACCGGCGCCATAACCGGAAACCTCGTGGGTTTTATCGTGGGAGAGCAGCGCCTGCCAGACGCGTGGAAGCGCAAGCTCATGTACGCCGATCTTGTGCGCCAGGTGGGTGAGGACCTGCATACCGGCGTAAAAGGAGGCTCTTTCGACATTGATGATGAGTGGTGGAACAAGTACCCCGGGTATTGAGATATGGTCAATAAAAAACCTCCTTGCAACCCAAAGAGCGGCAAGGAGGTTCATGTCGTTGAATTTCGTTATTGACGAATCACTTTCTTGGAGTACAAACTACCATCCGCTGCAATTTGCAGGAGATAGGTGCCGGGAGCAAGCCGATGAATATCAACTTGACGATCTTGTGGGTTGGGTGTCATCACCACCTTTCCAGTCATGTCAACAATACGAACAAACTCAGGTTGAACATCTCCCGTTTCAAGAAAGATAAAACCACTGCTCGGGTTCGGGTACACGTTGAAATCAAGCTTGTTTTTACCCACGCCAACGCCCTCTTCAATGGTGAAAATGTCGGAGGCATAAAAACTCCAGTTTTCCGCTTCATTGAGAACCCGAATGTAGAGCAGGTGATCGCCTAGTGACAAGGTATCCGACAAAACAATGCTGAAATTTTCCTCTATCTGGTGTGCCTCAGAAATGCTCAGTGGTATTCCATTTCCAAGACCGGGATCCAAGTCAATAAAATACTCAGCTTCAAGAATAGACAGTTCTTCAATCAACGGTAGAACATAAAAAGGTCTTCGCGCATAATTACTCCAAATGCCGGATGATTTTTGGGTCCGGATGTGCAGTACGTGATAGCCGGTTTCCAATTCGCCAATTGGGATTTCAAATACTTCGTTGATGTTAGGGCCTTGGTTAACCTCCAATGAGGAGGCCTCACCAATACCGGGATCGCTGTCAATAAAATACTCGGCTGTAATCACGTCTGAATCGCCTTCAAAATCTGTCACGTAAAATGCTTTGCGCATGTACAAACTCCACTTTCCGAGACTATTGAGAACTCTCACGTGGAGATAATGTAATCCATTTTCAACACCAGTCAGATCAACATCAAAGCTTTCGTTGAGCATCTGCCCGGTGTTGATAGGAATGTCTGTTGCGTTCCCAAGGCCGGGGTCGCTGTCAATAAAGTATTCGGCAGCTACCACCTGCGATTCGAAATTGAAGTTTCCGATGTAAAAAGCCTTTCGCATGTAGAGGCTCCATTTACCTTCACTATTGCGCGCTCTCACGTGGAGGTAATGTAATCCGGCGTCAAGGTCGCCAACAGGTACGTTAAAGTCCTGATTGATAGATTGACCGGGCACCAATGCAATGGTCTCACCATTCCCGATACCGGGGTCGTCGTTTACAAAATATTCTGCCTGCATAATTTGGGTCTGGGCGAACAGACTTCCAAACCAGAATGCAGAAATGATGAGTGCTAAAAGTCTCATGGCAAGGAAATTTTAGTTACCTGAGGCTTCAAATACTACGTTGAGCGTAGCCCCCGGACTTACCACGCTGTTTAGAATTTCCATGTTGGTTGTAAACGGAATATCAGGAGCATAACCAAACATGTTAAAGGGGAATGAACTACCGTACAGGCCAATATCCTGTCCATCGGTGCCATAGTTCACTCCGGGTGATCCTGCCTGAAGCTGGAAATTTTTATTGCTGCTAAAGGCCGGATTGCTTCCAATATTCTCAAACATGGGGTTTGTGTTATCCAGGTTGTTGTTTCCATCGAGAGGAGCAATTGTGGCTCCGGGATAGTGGTATGTAAGGCAATTATTAAACACAATGCTGTTACCTGTGAAATTGATGCCGGTAGCGTTGTTGGTGAAAAGAATCATCGAGTTTTCAACTCCCAATCCTACACAATCTTGAAAAATCTGGGCATTTCCTGTTTGGTTGGTAACAATGATGTTATTTCTGAAAATGTCCGAAGCATTAAAGTTTCTAACGCTCGTCCATGTTTCTCCACCATTGGGTTGATGGATATGGTTGTTAATTACCATCCAACCGTTACTGTTTGAATTGTTTACATTATCGAAGTTGGCACCAACAATAACACACCCCGCAATTACCCAGTTATCGCAGGCACCTGCGGTTGTACTCGCGGTAACTTTTGTAAATCTGCAATTTCTGATTTCGAGGTTGGCGTAATTTTGTGAGCCGGAAACTGAAAGGTTACCAAAATCGAGTCCAGACATGGTAATATCCGGAGCCCCAATTAAAGCATTCAGGGTAATATTACCTATGGATGCGCTCATTCCGTTGGTGTATTGGGGGGAGTGCCCGGCGCTCCTGAGGTGCAGTGTTTTGTTGAGCGTTACGTTTCCGTAGCTGGTGGGTGAGGGGTGGATGTACAAGGTATCTCCAACCGATGCAGCGTTAATAGCTCCTTGCAGAGAGGTGAATTGGGCACCCGAGCTGCTGCTGTTGTCAACCGTCCACGTGGTTTGAGCCGAAAGTGTAGTACCTAAAGTGGTGAAAAGTAGAAAGACGAATTTTTTCATGGCTATGTGTGTTTAAGTGTTTTTACTGTTGTGCATGGAAACAAAATTCGGCACCAATTCTCACCTGAATTTCATGGATTCCATGTGTTTTACTGTATCAGGGAAAACCCTGAGAAATGCTTGGTATAGCTCAACTTCTAGTGGCTTTCCAGCCAGGGTTCGGTGTTTTTCTTAACTTTTGCGGGAATTACAGGCCCTAAAACTAGTTCTGCATCCTGCTCCGGAGTACTATTGTATACCAACCATGCGATTTAAACTGCACATAACCATTTTACTGGCTTTCGCAATTGGGCAATCCGCCGGACAAGACAAGGTAGATAGCCTCAAAAAATTACTACCGGTTTCTCGAAGCGATACGAACAAAGTATGGTTGCTTCGGGATATTGCCTATTACAAACTTTCTTCAAATCCTGATTCTTCTGTGTATTTCGGAATGAGAGGGGCCACGCTTGCGCGATCTCTGGGCTTTACCAGAGGTGAAATTCGAAACCTCTATCAAGTTGCCCTTGGGTATGAAAGGCAGGAACTCGCCGACAGCGCAGTGCATATCTACAGGCAGGCCATTCAACTGGCAGAAGAGAGCAATGACGGAAAGGCCAAAGTGGATATGTTGAGCTCTTTGGGCGTATCGTATTACTATTCAGGTAATTTCCTGGAAGCTGTGCGCTACTATTCACAAGCCTATGCAGCTGCCGACTCACTCGGTTATTTTGATCAACAAGGGTATATCCTCAACAATATGGGAGTGATTTACCGCATGCAGGGCCAGTACGAAAAAGCACTCGAAGTATATACCAAATCACTTGGCCTCAAGGAGAAGCACGGCGACAGAGGGGGTGTGGTAAACTCGCTGTATAACATTGGTTTGGCCTATTCTTTTTTGGAGCAGTTTGAGCTCAGTCTGGAAGCTTTGTTGCGTGCAAGAGAAGAGGCTAAATTGCTTCAGGGCAAGGAGCTAGATCTCGCCAATATTGATGTAGGCATTGGAGCGGCATACTACAACCTGGGACATTTGAAAGAGGCACGTACCTTTCTTGAATCGGGTTTGGTGGATTTGGGAGAGCGAGAGTCATACACCCGTGCAGCAGGATTGGGATATCTCGGAGCCCTGGATGTTGAAGACGGATTGCAGCAATCGGGTTTCGCGAAAATTGAAGAGGCCTATCGATATGCCAAAAAAGCCAACCGCCTCGAACTGCTGTTACAGATCAGCCGTGAGCGCGCCCTCGCAGCAGATAAAGTAGGTGATGAAGTCCTGGCTGCTTCAAGTTGGCGAGCCTATAGTTCACTGGCCGATAGTCTGAGAAGTCGTGATTTACGTCAGTTGAGAGAAGAAATGCAGGCTCGTTTTGAGCTGAAAGACAAGGAAATGACCATCGCAGGTCAGCAGTGGAAAATTGAACATGAGTTATCAAGAAACCGCCGTATGCTTGCAGCTGCGCTGGCTTTTCTCCTTTTTGCTTTGGTTTGTGGTGTGCTGGCCGTGATGCTCAGAAAGCGGGCCGCCCAATTGAAACTGGCCGTAGCAGCAAAAGAAAAAGCACTGTCAGACAATGAACTGCTGATTCGCGAAATGCATCACCGAACCAAAAACAACCTGCAATTGCTCAGGAGCGTTTTCAACCTCCACCGAAGGAGCACCGAAAATGAAGACGCCCGTAAAGTTCTTAAGTCGGGAAGTGACAGCGTGGAGGCCATAGGGCTGCTGCATCACCATTTGTACAGGCAGGGTGATTTCCGCAAAGTGGACATCTGCGCCTATCTCGACGAATTGGTGAGCTACTTTAAAAGTGCATTTTCATTGAAGGAACGCGGCATTGATTTTCAGCTTGTTTGTCCTGACATGAAGCTGGACATAGATGTGGCTATTCCACTTGGAATTGTTATTAACGAGCTGTCTACCAATGCATTGAAATACGCGTTTCAGGACGGCTCCAACGGACGGATTCTTCTTAAAATCAACCTGGAAGGAAGGCGGTTAAGCCTGTCCCTATCTGATAATGGAAAAGGTTACGACCAAGAGCCTCAAATCAATGGCACAGGCAGTAGGCTGGTAGAGCTCTTCAGCAACAAACTGGGGGCAATGCTCAGCAGAACATCGGATGAAAACGGTACCTTGGTCCAACTGGAATTTGAACTGCCTCCTGATGCGTAAAATGCCTACTATTCTCGTCGTGGAAGACGACCCCGTGGTAGCGGATGATATCTGCTCCTGCCTCACGGATTTGCGTTATCAGGTTGTAGGCCCTGCTTACAATATGGAAGCGGCTCTTGCTTTGTGTGCAGAACACGATATTGACCTGGCTCTGCTCGATATCCACCTTCAAAAACACAACGACGGTATTGTACTAGCACAAAGCATCAGGCAACAAAAGCCGATTCCAATCATTTTCCTCACGGCCTCCGGCGACAACAAAACCCTTTCGGAAGCCAAAGAGATTCACCCTGAACAGTATTTGCTCAAACCGTTCAACGCGGTGCAATTAAAGGCAGCGCTTGAAATTGTTTTTTTCAATCTGCACAACCCCGACGCAGATTATGAGATGAAAGCCCGCATTGGAAAATTCAACAAGGTGATTCCTGACCCCTTGAGCGATCGCGAAGTTGACGTGGTTCTCCTCTTACTCAAAGGGGCCAGCAATGCGGATATGGCCGAGCAGTTGTTTATAAGTTTGCATACCGTAAAGTCGCATATCAAGCGCATATTTCTCAAAACCGGCGCTGAAAGCAGAACCCATCTCATTAGCATGCTCAACCAACTTTGAGCTAAACAGACAACTCAAAAAGTTGCTCGTAAAACGGCATGCACTCCTTTAGTAGCGGTTTCAGGTGCTCCGGAAACGGCTTGTCTTTTGGCTTGTAGCTGCCAAAACCGGTTGACCGGTGAACATTGGAGTACCAGTACGGAGCCCAGCAACCGTCTTCGGGGCGTGCACCGGCTTCCCAACTGAGCATTTCGGCGTAAAACGGAATTCCGGCAAATTCACAAAGTTTTCTGAGCTGCTGTTCGGGGTTCAGCAATACCGATTTTGCGTCCAACACCACCAACGGAATATTTTCTCTTTGAAGGTACTCCAGCAATTCAACATGAGCCCG
>SKUL01000133.1 GCA_007129985.1 Flavobacteriales bacterium | reverse complement strand
TATCGGCCGATTCTGCTGCCAACAGCTTATCGGGATTGAGCTCCAATGCAGGTTTGCCGTGCTCGTCGGTAATTGTGAGAGGGCTTTGGTTTGTGTTTTCAAACTCGTTTCGCACCCGAAGTTGTGTGTTGAGTTGATCCGAACTTTCGCTATACCGCCGGTGGTAGTTATTTTGTCGCACCAACACCTGTATGGTCACCGGAAAAATTCCTACAATGGCCGTGAAAACCAAAAATTGTAGCAGGGAATAGAAATTCAGCGCAAAAAAACCGAGCGTCACCGAAAATACCCAGTTGGCCAGAGCAATTAAGAACAGGTTAATCATTACCTGAGCTATTTCTCGCCCTGTATTCCATAGGTTTTCATTGTAATAATTGCGAAAAACAGCAGGTAACAGAAGCTGTGCAAGTAACATGCAAACCGTTGTTATAGCTCCATATCCGGTGGCCACCATCATGACATAAGATCCTAGCACCGACATTCCAAAAGGCTGAAAAAATGCAAGAAACAGGGCTACAAACACGCCGAATGAAAGTGCCGAAATCAGGATTTGTCGCCTTTCGTGATGGGCAGGAAATGGTTTTTGGAGAAAATTCACAATAGCAATAGTACAAAATAGGCTCAAGTGTTGGAAGAATCTGAAAAAAGTAATGACCGAGCTCGAGGGTGATGGCAGAGCACAAAAAAACGGAGCCCTTTCGAGGCTCCGTTTCATATTCCGTATAAAGCGGATTACTTGTCGTCTTTCACTTCTTCAAAATCCACGTCGGTTACTTCCTCATCCGAGGAACTTCCTTCTGCAGATTCTCCGCTACCATTCTGACTTTGCTGTTGTGCCTGGTACATCTCCTGACTTGCAGCCTGGAACACCGTGTTGAGTTTTTCCATGGCGCCGTCAATAGCAGCGAGGTCTTTGCTTTCGTGGGCTTTTTTCAGCTCGCCCAGCGCGTCCTCAATGGGTTGCTTTTTGTCGGCAGGAATCTTGTCGCCAAATTCTTTGAGCTGTTTTTCGGTTTGGAAAATCAGCGCATCAGCCTGGTTCAGCTTATCGGCTGTTTCCTTGGCTTGCTTGTCGCTTTCGGCGTTGGCTTCAGCCTCTTGCTTCATGCGCTCAATTTCTTCCTGGCTCAATCCGCTGGAAGCCTCTATGCGAATGCTCTGCTCTTTGTTAGTGGCTTTGTCCTTAGCGCTCACGTTGATGATTCCGTTTGCGTCAATATCAAAGGTAACCTCAATTTGTGGTACACCTCTCGGAGCAGGAGGGATGCCGTCCAGGTGGAAACGTCCGATGGTGCGGTTGTCCTTCGCCATAGGGCGCTCTCCCTGCAAAACGTGAATTTCTACTGAAGGCTGATTGTCACTGGCTGTAGAGAAAACTTCCGATTTGTTGGTCGGGATGGTGGTATTGGCGTCAATCAGTCGCGTCAACACTCCACCCATGGTTTCAATACCAAGCGAAAGTGGAGTTACGTCGAGCAGTAATACATCTTTCGTATCTCCGCTCAATACGCTTCCCTGAATCCCGGCGCCGATGGCCACCACCTCATCGGGATTTACACCTTTTGAAGGGTCTTTCTTGAAGAATGCTTTAACGGCATCCTGCACTGCGGGAATACGCGTAGAACCTCCCACCAGAATCACTTCGTTGATGTCGCTTACCGACAAACCGGCAGCTTTCAGGGCCTTTTCACAAGGAGCAATGGTTTTCTTGATAAGGTCGTCGCAAATTTGCTCAAACTTAGATCGGCTCAGCTTGCGAACAAGGTGCTTGGGTACACCGTCAACCGGCATGATGTAAGGCAGGTTGATTTCGGTTTCGCTGGAGCTTGAAAGTTCAATTTTGGCTTTCTCGGCTGCTTCTTTCAAACGCTGAAGCGCCATGGGGTCGCGGCGCAAATCAACGCCCTCGTCGTTTTTAAATTCGTCCGCCAGCCAATCAATAATTCGCTGGTCAAAGTCGTCACCTCCAAGGTGGGTGTCTCCGTCGGTAGAAAGTACCTCAAATACACCGTCACCCAGTTCCAGAATCGAAACGTCGTGTGTTCCCCCTCCAAGGTCGAAAACGGCCACTTTCAGGTCAGTAGTTTTCTTTCCAAGTCCGTAAGCAAGGGCAGCAGCGGTTGGCTCGTTGATGATTCGCTTCACCTGCAAACCGGCAATTTCTCCGGCTTCTTTGGTGGCCTGACGCTGTGCATCGTTAAAATATGCGGGCACGGTAATCACTGCTTCGGTTACTTCCTGACCGAGGTAGTCTTCGGCAGTTTTCTTCATTTTCTGAAGAATCATGGCCGAGATTTCCTGTGGGGAGTACATGCGGTCGTCTATTTGAACGCGCGGCGTGTTGTTGTCGCCTTTTACCACTTTGTATGGCATGCGGTCAATTTCTTTGGCAACCTCGTCGAAGGAGGTTCCCATAAATCGCTTGATAGAGTGAACGGTTTTTTCGGGGTTGGTAATGGCCTGACGCTTCGCAGGATCGCCCACTTTGCGTTCACCACCTTCTACAAATGCAACGATGGACGGCGTGGTGCGCTTTCCTTCGCTGTTGGCAATCACCACCGGCTCGTTGCCTTCCATTACGGATACGCAGGAGTTGGTGGTACCTAAGTCTATTCCAATTATTTTACCCATTTCAATAAAGTTTGCTGATTCGTGTTGCCCCCGCAGAGTCAATTTCTATACCAGCGCCCGAAATGGGAGAATACGTGCAAATTTGACACAATTCAGCGTGTCATGCTGCTAAGATTTCCGACAAATTGTCAAGAATGAGCCTTCATGGACTGACAGAGCAGCCTAATCGCAGTCACAAGAACCGGTGGGGCATGAGCCCGGTATGGCAGGGTTGCAGAAACAGAAGGGCTGCATAACCGGATTGATCTGAAATTCCTGACGGGTGGCGCTGCTCAGGAGCTTTCTCCTTACAAGTTTGTATCGGCTGGAAAACAGCCCCAATGCCCGATCACCTTCAATATTACTAAACTCAGGGCGCTCAGTAACGATACCTGTAACGGGAGTATTGATGGTCATATAGCGCGCCAGGTCTTCTCCGGCGGCCAGCATCACAAAATCGCACGAATCAAGTGAGCGGAAGGCAATTTGTGGATCGCATACAATGCTGTTTGCAATTCCGTTGAAGATATCTTCGGGGAAGTACGGCTTTTCGAACTGAGCAGAGGTAGAACCCAGCGGAGCTTCGTGACTGCCAAGCCCCCAAACATAGGTGCGGTTTTTCACCGTTCCATCCAGATAGTGTTCTTTGTATCGGAATTCTATGCGTGCCTCATATCGCACGGCACTCGGCTCTGATAACATTCGCATCCGCTTGTTCTGGCTGAAAACACCTTCAGAAACCATCCAGTTCTCGCTATTGTCAAAACTGGAACCTCCTTGATTATTCGGAAAAGGAATCGCGATTGAGATCTGCCG
>SKUL01000061.1 GCA_007129985.1 Flavobacteriales bacterium | reverse complement strand
CCACCCCCTTCGTAAAGATAAATGTGCGAGAGTTCGCTGCAAATCACCTCATCGCCCGGAGAAGTATGCACGTTGATGGCAATCTGGTTGGTCATGGTTCCCGATGGGCAAAACAAACCCGCTTCGTGACCAAAGATGGCTGCGGTTTTTTCCTCCAACGCGTTTACGGTGGGGTCTTCACCAAAAACATCGTCGCCCACAGCTGCCGCCATCATCGCCTCCAGCATAGCCGGCGTGGGTTTGGTAACAGTATCGCTTCGGAGGTCTATGATCATTTCTTGCGGATTATCATGAGTCCGTCGCGCACAGGCATCAGCACGTGCTCAATGCGCGGGTCGGCGCTTACTTTTTGGTTGAATGCCACCAGCGCTGCGGTGTCGGGGTCTTTGGCTGCTTCATTGGGGTCGAGCACTTTACCACTCCATAGCACATTGTCTGCAATGATAAATCCACCTGCCGATAAGCGGTCAATCACAAGGTCGTAGTAAGCACTGTAGTTGGTTTTGTCGGCATCGATAAAAACCAGATCGAAAGGGCCTTCCAGCGTTGGAATAATTTGCAAGGCATCACCAAAATGCGGGTGAATTTTTCCCTGCATTCCGGCTTTTTTGATGTACTCGTTCACAATGGGGGCGAGCTCTTCGTTAATATCAATCGTGTGCAATTCACCGTCGGGAGCCATTCCCTCGGCCATGCAAAGAGCCGAGTAACCGGAGTAGGTGCCTACTTCCAAAATGCGCCGCGGGCGAATCATGTTGCTGAGCATACTCAGAATGCGGCCCTGTATGTGCCCGGACAGCATGCGGGGTTGCAACAGACGCAGGTGGGTCTGACGGTTTAGCTCGTATAGGTATTCCGGCTCCTGAGAAGTATGGTGGAGCGCGTATTGTTCAATTTCGGTGGGTAAAAACTCCATATCACAAAAAGGTTAGGCTGCTCATTCGGCGTTCGTCAAACATTTCGTTGGCAATTTCCAGTAGGTCGGACGCGGTAATGGTCTCCACTTCGCGGAAAATTTCTTCTGTGGTGTCCACGCGGTCGTACAACAGCGCGCTTTTGCCAAGAGCCAGCATCAATGATGAGCCGCTCTCCTGCGCCAATGCAATGTGCCCAATAAGCTGCTGCTTTGCCTGATGCAGTTGGGCCGTTCCGAGTTTCTTTTCGCGAAGTTTTCTCAGCTCGGCGCGTAAAAGCCGTTTGCTGCGGTTGAGCAACGAGAGGTCGGTGCCGAGATACACGGTAAAGAGTCCGGTGTCGGTATAGGGCTGGTAATGCGCCTCAATGTTGTAGGCAATACCGTGTTTTTCTCTGATATTCAGATTAAGGCGGCTATTCATGCCCGGACCACCCAACACATTGGTGAGCAAAACCATAGCGCGTTTGCGGTCATGGGCATAATCATAGGCCGGGGCACCCAGTACGTAATGAACTTGGTGGGTATCACGCTTTACTTCTTTATGCAGGGGTGTATATCTGTCAAAGGCCACGCGGTCCACGGGCTCATCACTGAGATGCATGTGGGTGAGGTGCTTCATGGCCAGTTTGCGCACTTTTTCAAAGGGTAAACTTCCTACGGATGCAAACACCATCTGATCGGTGCGGTAGCGTTTGTGCACAAAATCCAGAATGTTTGTGCGGGTAAGACCACGCACACTCTCCACCGTGCCGAGGATATTGCGTCCAATACTGTGACCTGCAAACACCTGCTCTTCGAACTCATCGAAAATCTGCTCGGCGGGACTGTCCATGTAAGAATGAATCTCGTCAATAATGACCTCTTTTTCCTTGGCGATTTCCTTTTCGGGGTAGGACGCCCTAAAGGTGATATCCACAATAAGCTCCATGGCGCGCTCGTAGTGGGCACTCATGAAGGAGGCGTAAATAGCAGTTTCTTCCTTGCTGGTGTAGGCATTGAGCTCGCCGCCTACGTTGTCCAGCCGGCTCAGTACGTGGTAGGCCTTGCGCTTTTGGGTGCCCTTAAAAAGGCAGTGCTCAATATAGTGTGCAAGGCCTTGTTCGGAGTTCCCTTCATCGCGCGAGCCAGCGTTGATGATGAGCCCACAATGTGATACCTCAACCCCGTTTTTGTAACGGTGAATTAGGCGAATGCCGTTGGGCAGGGTGCATTGTTCAAATTCTTTCATAAGCGAGCCTGCAAAAGTACGGTCTGCGAACGGCTTTTTCTCAGCGCGAAAACGAAAAGCTGCGCTCGGTGCGAAAGCCTTCGAATGAGTACGACAAAGTAACGCTCTGTGGCGACCTGGTATCGCAGTCGTCAAAGGTGTAATCCACTTCGGTAAACTCCGGAAATGCGGTTACTTTACCTACGCGAATAGGGCAGGTTGCAAAAATATCAGGTGTTTGGCGCGTTTCAATGGGTCTGTCGTACAAACGCAGGTGGTAACGAATAAAGCCGGGTCGGTCTTCCATGCGTTGAATGCGGATATCGAGCAGCATGTACTCCAACCTGCTTCGCAAGGCTCGCGATCGGCGCTGCTTTTCGTTGGTGCCGATTTGGGCAAGATACCTCAGGCGGTTGATGTCTTCGAGGATTTGCTCAACAGTATCGTAGTTTCTGCGTTGATCTATGGCATCGATTTCATTTCCAATTCTGCGATCGTAGGCTTCAAAATCGGCAATCAATCCGCGAAGCTCAGCCTCACTGAAAGGGTATTTCACGTGGTATGAAATAAAGGCATCAGTGCCTCGGCCAAATTGCTCCCAGTAAAAGTCATTCACCCTGCTGATGGAAATTCCGCGGAGAGCATCCACAAATTCCGAGCGTGCGTTGACGGTGGTTTCAAAGTGATCTACAAAGTTGGTGAATTGATTGCGGGTTTCTTCCCGGGTAAGCTGTTCTGTTTGGGCAATTACCTGCACAGCGATGGCATTTACAATTTGCTCACGCACTGCATTCATGGCTCGGTCGCGCGCTTCGTCGTGGCTCCATCCGCTGCCCACAGCAATCACATAGCCCTGCTGAATGCCGTGCAGCCAGTCGGGCGCTTTACGCTGAGATCGCATCGTGGCGCGGTGCGAGCCACAGGATGCCACGATCAAGGCAATCAAGCATATGCAAAGGTACTTTTTCACAAGGTGTGAGATAGACAAAAGTTGTGCCGTGGTCATGGAGTTACTCCACCACAAACCAGTTATTGAGCAAATTGGGTTTGTTGTACTCCATCTCGCTTTGGGTCATGTGGTCGGTGATGTTTTTACCCGCTGCTTTGGCAATGGCGTGACCGGCGGCAGTGTCCCACTCCATGGTAGGAGCAAAACGAGGATATACGTCGGCCTGACCTTCTGCAACCAGACAAATTTTGAGCGAACTTCCCATGCTCACAAGTCGCACCTCTTCGTACTTTTCCTTGCAGCGCTCAATAAATGCCTCTGTATCGGGACTGGGGTGCGAACGGCTGCCCACAATGCGGTATTCCCGCGTATGCT
>SKUL01000347.1 GCA_007129985.1 Flavobacteriales bacterium | reverse complement strand
ACTTCAGCTGGAAACAATCCAAACGCCGTAAATCACGCTGCTTATGCGGACATTCCAGGTGTCATAAATGTCAGTGGCGTAGATGCCGATAACTTTCATGGACCTACCAATCACGCACACAATCAGTGGATAGATATTTGTGCGATGTCAAAAGATGTTTCTATGCTGTTACCATCCAATCAATACACTGATATCGGCTCCGCAACTTCACAAGCAGCGCCACAAATAGCTGGCCTCGCGGCACTTATTTTTTCGGTAAATCCTTGTTTAACCGCTGGTGAAGTTGAGACTATCATCAAACAAAGTGCTGACCCTATTGCGGATGAGGCTGATTTCCCTGGACTATTGGGTGCCGGCAGAGCCAACGCGTATCAAGCGCTTTTACTGGCTGTGGATTATGCGGGATGCGAAGTGCACGACCCCATTTATGAGTCTACCGTCTGGGATACCCCTCGCTGTGTTTATGGCGATTTGATTATTGAAAGTGGAGCCACGCTTACAATTACTGACGAGGTGAACTTCTCTCAGGGTGCCAAGGTTACTGTCCATCCCGATGCCGCACTCATTATTGATGGAGGACATTTAACGAGTGCCAGTATTTGTGAAAATAAGGGATTTTGGCAAGGAATCGAAGTACTCGGCACCGCCAACCAACCGCAGTTATCTCAATATCAAGGCAGGGTAATTATGCGAAACGGCGGCACCATCGAGAACGCAACGCTCGGTGTAAGTCTGGGTGTAAGAAATGAAAACGGCACGCCAGACTTATCTACCACCGGAGGCTACTTGCTTTGCTCAACCGGAGCCAGGTTTGTCAATTGCAAACAAGCCGTGCAGACCTTTGACTATTACAGCTCTATTACCAACAAAACCAAGTTTTACAACACCACCTTCGAAATTAACGACGATTGGTTGTTTGAAGAAGAAATTCCAGGCTATCAGGTGGTTCTGCGCGGGGTGAACAATATCAAATTTCAAGGTTGTGATTTTGTGAACAACCGCTCCGATGCGTTCTCTATTCTCGATGCCGGAAAAGGCATTGCCTCTGCCAATAGCGGATTTCATGTCACCAACTGCCACTTTGAAAATCTTGAACTCGGCATTGGTGTTAAGTCATTTGGATTTGACGATATTAAGATTGCGAACAACACGTTTATCGGTAATCTTGGCGGGGTGTCGCTGCGTTACTCCGGATTAGCCGAAGTGGTTGAAAACACCTTTGTGGTATCCGACCCCTCAGACCTTAATTGGCCTGAAGGTGAGGCTGCCGACATACCATTTGGGTTATACATAGGAGGAAGCACGGGTTATGAAGTGAAAGAAAATCTCTTTTACTCCTCCAATATTCACAAGAATGTAGGTTTGGCCATCAGAAACTCAGGAAACTTTTTTAATCAAATTGGTTTCAATAACGAGTTTCACACGCTCGAAGTTGGGGCTCTCGCAATGGGAGACAACCGATTTGACCCGGCCGAAGGGGCCCTACAGGCCACAGGCTTGGTTTTCCGATGCAATGATTTTGGTATTGAGGTTGGGCAAGACACATATCTGGATTTGAATTACGCAATTGCCCTCACAGACGAAGGAGAAATTGCCATGCATCAAGGGGTAATTTCTGCCGAAATACCGGGTGCCGGCAACCGCTTTTACCCCGAGTGTCCTCCGGCTACAACAGACAGAGAGTTCTACGTGGATGAATCTACTCCTGAACTCAGCTACCACAATTACATCCCTTTTGCACAACCCGAAA
Organism: Flavobacteriales bacterium; assembly: GCA_007129985.1. Taxonomy (GTDB): domain Bacteria; phylum Bacteroidota; class Bacteroidia; order Flavobacteriales_D; family SKUL01; genus SKUL01. Next base: position 1,715 of record SKUL01000347.1, on the reverse strand, counting down.
CAAGGCCGGACTGCAATACGGGTTTACCTTACATTGGCGTCATGGCCTCTGTTATTCCTTTCGTTAAGGAAGAACACTGCCCAAGTGACTTGTCTTCCAATGGCGTTATAGACAATTTCAGAGAGCGTTACTACCAAAACAAGGCTATCTACAACGCGCTTCTCGAAGTCTATAAGGATACCGTAAATGGCGGCGATACGCAGTTCTTGTTGGATTTGATTGAGGATGAATTTGTATCGAGCTTTAATCTACGCAACGAATTGTTGTTGGCATCACCACGTGTTACCGACCGTGTATTGATTGCAGCCATAGAGCGCAACCCTGCAATGAATCCCTGGCATATTGCGCAGGTATTGCTGGCCAATAGTCCGCTTCCGCAAAATGTACTCACCGCGCTCAGTCGATCAGATTTCGACGATTACTACATAGAGTTGGTAGAAGACGGTCAAAACGGAGGAGTATCCCACACCATGATTATGGAGTCTGAGCTGGCGTATTTTGATGGCTTGAAAGAGGCTGCCCGAATGGATTTTGTACGGCAGGCTTTCCGGCAAGACAGTACATTGGCGCTGAATGATAGCATAATTCACTACCTTTCGGAAGATGTAAACGACGAACAACTAAAAACCCTGATGACCTATCACCTCAAACGCGGGCAATACCAGCAAGCCGAAGCACTGCTGGCACAGGCGCCCAATTTGCGCTGGACGAACGACTACGTGGATGTAATCTCAATTGTAGTGGAAGCATTGAAAGATACTACCAGTGCTGATGCCGTTATTGCTGCCAACGAAACCACTCTATTAGCCGTTGCAAATGAGCACAGTGCGGAGGCTTACCTTGCACAATCTGTATTGGAAGCGTACGACATGGCATCTTTCAGCGATATCATAGTGATGCCAGGCTCACAACCCAGAAGTATGAAAACCAAGAAGGAAAAGGAAAGCTCCGTGTTCAAGAGAAAGTCGCTTGCGTCGGTGCATCCCAATCCTACCAGAGACATGGCCTACCTGAACTGGAAACTACCTGAAGGCATGCCGTCGCACGAAGTAAGTATTTCGGTGTATAGCATGCATGGACAACCGCTGATGGTTGATTTTCTGAACGCCGAAGTAGGCATCAGAGAAATCAATACAGCCAATTGGGCTCCCGGCCTGTACCTGCTTCAATTGCGCCATGATGAGCGGTTGATTGAAAGCATTCGCTTTGAAGTAATCCGCTAGCAATGGTAAATGCCAAAACCATATTGCACACTGTCTTATTGATGATTGCTGCGCTTCTGTTTGCATTGCAAGCAGAAGCGCAGTACTTCAATAAACGTATCGACTTTATGGGATTAAATATGTTCGAAAATGGTTTTGCAATCGAAACTCTATCAGATGAAAACTATCTATTATTTTTTGGAGCCATAGACTTTGACACTCAGTTTGGAATAGGTAGAATAGGTGTTTCACCACAAGGTGAAGTTGTCTCAGAAATTTTTGATAATTACACCAATTTTCCTCTATACATGGGTACTGCCAATACCAGCACCAAACTTGAAGATGGAACTTTCATATCATCGGGTACACGGGGTTGGTATAATTCAGAAATGGAATCATTGATTACGCTCAATAAATACCACGTGGATGGTACATTAGAATGGATACGGTTCTATGGAGACTCCATTCATCAAAGCGCGGGTCAATCTACTGCGTTGCTCAACAATGGTAATT
>SKUL01000361.1 GCA_007129985.1 Flavobacteriales bacterium | reverse complement strand
TATCAATCGTAACATCCTTGATTTCCGTTAGCCGAAAATCACTGAATGCCTCGAAAGATAGGTTTCGCGCCTCTTTTAAGAAATTCGCAGTGTGCCCTTTGGTGAACTCATAAAATTGACTAGTTTTCATTAAAATCTATTAGTTGTTTAGTAAGTTTTTCATTCGAGGTTACTATACGAAATTCTACTCTTCTGGACAAAGTATCGTGAACAACTTTCAACGAATCAATGTAAGTGTAGAGTCCAACTTCATTTATTGTTCTGGAATTTGAAAACCCGATTGCTGTGAACAAAAAGTCCATGCGTTCTTTTTCAGCTGAATCGACGTCAAGATAAATGGGTTGCTCGCGCAAGAATCTTAATACGTGAGCCGATCGACATTGCGAAAGATCCAGGTTATTTCTGAAACTTATCTCAGCTGTTTTTGCCGTGTCACCGTTTTTAAAGTATCTTTTCGAGTCTGCGTGACCTTCAATTCGAATTTCTTTTATATAGTCAAGATTATTCGTGTCCGATTTTATTACTCCCCAATATTTTGGTAAAAAATTGGCCAGAATCTTCTTGAACTCTGGGGTAGGCTCGCATTCGGCTTCTACGAACAATTCCTGACCAGAGTTCATGCTGAACCGGATGGATCCATCCGGCCCAAGTTTGATCTCTTGATTTTCAATTTCCTCACTCAACACAACTTGAAGCTTGTTATAGATGTCTTCCTGCACGAATGTGTGTTCGACAACCTGTACGATAAAATTAATGGCGATAAACATGAAAATGACCATCAGCGCTGTCATCATATCTGCAATAGATATCCAGTTCGAATCTTCCGTATTTCTTCCAAAAGGTGCCATCCTATTTTTTCAATCTGTTTTCCAAATCTTCGATATATGCTTTTAACAGCCTGTCGAGTCCTTGAAAGGTTTGGGTCAGTCGTTCGTCAAAACGTCCATTAATGTGCTGTAGCTGTGATACCTGTTCAACTATAGCATTGGCTTGATCTGATACTAGACTAATCTTGTTAACCCAAGAGGTGATAGAGTTCCCCACTTCTTTAATAGACTCAGTTGTGACCACCATGCCATCAGTCATTTCTGAGAAATTCGCTGTTGTTTCTCTCAGATGATTCGCGGATTGACTTATTTCCCGTACAAGCCTCGACAAATTACCATCTTCTTGAAAGGTATCATTAAATTCGTTAATTACGATCTGTAGCTTACTTGACTGGCCAGAGATTTCATCAAGCTTTTGTACCCATTCAAACGTTTTGTTTACGAATTCCTTATGCTGGTTAACCAGGGTGCTGTAGGCTTCCGTTAAATCCTCAACATTTTGTTTGTGTTCTCGTTGCCAACTAGACAGCTCTCTTATTGTTTTCGTTAGTTCCTCAAAATTTGAGTTTACTAAATCCTCGATAAAGCCTGCAAAGACTTCATTGAAATTTTCTAAAACTTCCCTGAGTGATTTCACCAAAGCATCATGATGAGAGGTTTGAAGTGTATGCTTGAACTCCGCAAAGCCTTTATTCAGATTTTTTAGCTCAACTTTCATGTCGAGAAAATTTCTGTTCAAATGTTGTAATTCGAATAGTTCTTTGGAGTCGGGCTCAGATATTTGCTTAGTGGCGTGAGCTACTTTAATAATCTTCGCGAAGATTAATGATAAAAGTATTCCCGTAATTGATGTGAACATGGCTAGCTTCAGTCCATCTAATAGAATTTTGATACTTTCTTTTATTAACTGAGGATCAGTATCAAATCGCAGTAAACCATAAGCTATACCTGTGAAAGTTCCAAACAACCCGAGGGTCACAAAAACGCTTGGTATTGAATCAATAACATAGTAGTTGGATATTGTCATTCGAACTGGTCTAGCCACAAATACGGCAATTGAATATAAAGTCCATGAGGCCAATAATATCCACGGCAATCGGATTAATAGAAAATGTAAAGTTTCGGTGTTTTCACTAATGATTTGCTCCATTTACATAGTATTACAAGTGTATGAATTGCCTCGTGTTGACTGAACAGCACTGAATCGATGAACGGTATGCGAAACTATTTTTTCCATTATATTTGGCCAAAACTAAGAAAAAGGTAGCATTCCAACTTTAGGCTTCCCAAAAAACAGATGGGATGAGAGTAGGTAAAAATTGCCTGATATTGCGCCTACCAAAAATAGAAGCGGCAAGACAGGCATGAAAGTGGGTTGAATTTGGGTTTGTGAATCACTCAAAAGAGTTGTGGCTGAGTGTCGATAATACTGAAAGTCCAATCAACAACAGAAGTGCCGTGTGTGCAATCAGTGCTTCAAGAAGTAACAGCCCAAGGATCATGGCTTCGCGGTTAGGGGCTGCAACTCCCTTTCATCTAGGAAAAAGATGAGGTGAACCAGATTTTAAAAAATAATCGATTTCAGATTTAAGTTTGAGGAAATCAGCAATTATCCGACTAGCATGTTTGTTCCGCATATCAGAAACGGTATTCGCATATGCCGTCATGATTATTTCGTCTTCAAACACTATAGGTCCTTTAGAATTCATCTCTTCCCACAATGATTTAAGTCGATCGTCAAAACCTTCGTTGCCTATCGGCCATGTGAGACTCAAGCACAATTCTGTTTGCACCTCCATTAATCTCTGCTTAGCATTCCCCGTTCCTGTTGCTAGCTTGAACAGGGCCTCATTCGATTTTTCAATGAATTTTAAGTAATACGCTGAAGACATCATTTTATTTGGTTTAGTGGAATTCCTTTCAAAACACTCCATTCAATCCCTAATACCCACCCCCCTTCCCATCAATCACCTCCACGGGGTGCCAGGTGGTTTTGATTTCCTGAGTGTCGAGAATCAGGTAGGGGTTTTGGGAGTCGGGGTTTTGCCAGTTGTGGCTGCGGCGGTAGTAGCGCTTCAGGTTGTCGGTACACTGCTCCTGCAAATGGGCGGCGGTGTCGTTGGAGATGCCGTCGGCAATCAAGGCGTGCACGCCCATATGGCCGGCCATGTGCTTGAGTAGCTCGCTGCGGAGTCCGGTAAGGAGATTGACCACGCCGCCGGGCACGTCGGAGTCGTTGATGACCTCGGCCAGCGTAATGGCGCTCAGCGGGTAGGTTTCGGAGGCTAGCACCACCGCTGTATTGCCGCCCGCAATGGCGGGCAGCAGGTTGCTCATCAGACTGAGCAGGGCGGTGTCGTTGCCGGCCACAATGCTTACCACACCCGTGGGCTCGGGCAGCGAGAAATTAAAATGCGAAGACGCCACGGGGTTTACCGCCGAGAAAATCTGCTGGTACTTGTCGCACCACCCGGCGTAGTGCACCGTGCGGTCAATGCAAAGCTCCACTTCGGCTTGGGCACTGGCTTCGGTGTAGCCCATCTGCACCATTTCGCTTACCAGGAGCGGGGCGCGCTGCTCCATCATTTCGGCGATGCGGTACAAAATCTGGCTTCGGTTGTAGGCGCTCTTTCCGCTCC
>SKUL01000173.1 GCA_007129985.1 Flavobacteriales bacterium | reverse complement strand
CTAAAGCCAAAGTCAAACGGGCCATGTACATTGCTCACATTCGGATTGTGCATGAGAAAGGCAACAGGGTCTTCGGCAAGAACCAGAAACTCTCCGGGAGCCAGCCATGTACCCGGACCAAAAATATACTGGTTGTTGTCATTGTCATCGCGAAATTCCCAATTCTCCATCAACACCGGAACCTGTCCTGCGTTGGTGAGCTCTACCCAGTCTTCCGTATCGAGAAAGGGTGCAGACTTGTAATTAATCTCATTGATAACGATTTGAGCCGGAATCTCATTACTTGGCTCAAACAGCGCGGTAAAGGTGGAATCGCTCTCCATCCAAATTTCAATGTGATGCGTTTCCAAACCGGTTTCTACCCATTCCACAAACTGGTAGCCTGTATTAGGGACAGCGGTAAGATTCACAGGCACCCCTTTAAAATAGTAGCCGCTCCACGGATTTTCATCGGTAAAGATGGTGTTCACTTTGATGGTTCCGGCACCGTCGGGTTCTACATTGAGCGTGATGACGTGCTCGGATTCAACGTGATCCCATTTGTTCATAATATGCTGACGACACCAGTGCGCGCGCGGAGCATTCCAGTTTTCCAGAATTTGAACGGCGTTGTTCCATACCGGCAGACTGTATGCCCATCTGTCTATTTGCTTTTGAATCTCCTGCCCGTAAAGCTCTTTGAAGTAGTCAATCTGCTCCTGTACTCTGTCGGTTCTGAGCCAACTGTTGAGCAGGTCGGCGTGACGGGTGATGAAGTATTCCACAAAACCGGGATTGTCTTTGAGGTTATTCATCATGTAGGTACTGTTCTGAATACCCCAGTGAGGTGGCCAGCCCCCCCAGGTCATTGCCATGTGCAGCGCGTCGAAATTGGGATTGCCGTGGTCGTTGTTCGGATAGCACCCCATACCGTATTCCGTGTCCCAGAGAATCCATTTCCACTTGGTTTCGGGCATGTTGCGCGGCCTGTAGTATTTGATGTTGTTCGACAGCCAGTCGCGATTGGCCGTCCAGATTTCGGTCACCATGTAATCCACATAATTGCGGATGTCGATCCAGTCTTCAATCACGGCATAGTGCTCTTCATTGGCCATGTCGTTCTGCATCAGATAATCGCGCATGGCGTCGTAGTCTTCCCAGTCACCGGCTTTTTGGTCGCGCGAATCGGGAGTTGTGGCCACCCTTTCCAGAAAATCCACGTCTGTAAATCCGTAATTGCTTTCAATAAACCAGCGGTCCTGACGCTCGCGAAGATTGTACATCCCCCAGTATTCGCCGTTCAAATACACGTTTACGGGCTTGAATGCAGCGTAAATGTTGTCGTCGTCAATCTCCGAAAAAATCTTGTGAGCCATCACGTCCCTGAAATGTGTGCGCGCGAGTTGCTGTCCGTCATTCGCCCCGTTTCGAAGCACCAAACGCTTGAACCAGTGCACGTCTTTCATCGGAAAGATCTGGTGGTCAATTTGGTTGTAGCCGTAATTGGAGCGGGCATACAATCTGAGGCTTTGCTGCGGACGGGTGTCGGGAGCGTGGATTTTCATACCGCCGTCAATTTCCCATTCCAGTGTTCCGTCGTTGGTGAAGTACTCAATGTGAATCGGCTTCTCAAGACCCGAAAATCGATTGTCGTAAATGCCTGTGCTTCCCCAAATGTGATGATCGTCTGTTACAAGAGAAATAATGTCGAGCGAAAAATCGTCTTCAGCGATAAAGGTGTTTGTAGCCACCGCACTGGGCAGATAGTCTTCTTTAAAAGCCCTTGCACGAAGCATCGTGGTTTCACTGATTTCAACGGGACCAACGTAGAGTGTGCTGCTGTCGGTAGGAGTGCTTCCATCCAATGTGTAACGAATTTCAGCGCCGGGGTAAAAAACGCCAATGCTCACAAAAGTTGGCCCAGAGATAAAGGCATCGTTGTACGAAAACTCAGGCATGGGAAGATAGCCAAAAAGCCCCGGCGAGTCGTTTGGAGCCAGCGGAGTGGGCTCAGGAAAGAAGTTCCAACCGACACCGTCGAGGGTTCTTCCGTAAGTTACATCGCTGATTTGCTGCCCAAACTCAATTCCGTCAATCAGAATCACATCATCCGGAGTGTAGATGCCAAAATACTCGCCACTACCCGAAAGACTGAAAGTTACGTGGTGCGCGCCCTGTTCAGGTTGATCGTCGCACCAAAGAAGTAAAAATTCACCCGGCTCAATCACAAATTGCCCGGGCGTGTCCTCAATAAGCTGGTGCTTGGTGGGGTTGTTGGGGTTGTCAGATACATATGCTCCGTTCAGGTCCACGGGTTCATCTCCGTAGTTGAAGATTTCAACCCAGTCGTCGTACTCACCATATTCATCAGCAATGGTTTCGTTGTTGATGGCGGCAATTTCATTTACCCACAAATCCCACTCCTGAGATGCCGCCTGCGAGCGCATCAGCCAGAGCATAGCGCTGTCGGGTTCTTCGTAGTGCTTTTGACCAAGCACAGGACTCAGCCACAAAACAGTAAGCGAAAGAAGAAAAAGCCTCATCAAAATGTTGTTGGTTCTGGTACTAATCACGTTTGAAAGCTGCTCAGGTTGCCAGTTGACCAGCATTAAATTCTCACATCAATGGGTTGACAATTTACACATTATCCGGCTTCTCAAACAGTGCCACTGCCTCAACGTGCGATGTATGAGGGAATTGATCAACGAGTGAAAGATTTTTGAGCTGATATCCTGCTTCAATCAATCGCTCACAATCGCGGGCCTGGGTGGCGGGGTTGCAGGAAATATACACCATGCGATGGGCTCCTAGGCGAATAACCTTTTCCAGCGTTTTGGGAGCAATACCTGCGCGGGGCGGATCCATCATCACCAATGCAATGTTGTTCTGCATTTCGGGATGGGCGTAGAGAAATTTGCCTACATCGCCGGTGTGAAAATCAACATTTTTAAGATCATTCCTTGCGGCGTTCTCGCGCGCATCTTCTACGGCCGACTCGATGATTTCCACCCCGGTAATGGTTCTACCGGTCACTTTTTGAGCCAAGAGCTGGGTGATGGTACCGGTTCCGCAGAACAAATCCAGCATAGCCTCGCCGCGTAAACCGGGTGACATGGCGTATTCTACAGCCTTGGCATAGAGCAACTCAGCGCAACGCGGGTTGGGCTGAAAGAAACTCTGAACGCCAATTCTGAACTCTAATCCATTGAGTTGTTCCGTAACATGGTCCACGCCATAAAGCAATTGTATGTGCTTTGCTTCCAGTGAAGAGCGGTCACCGGTTTGGTCATTGATACCATGAAAAACCGATGCCACACGATCGCCAAAACAGCTCAGACATTGGTCAACGAATCCCAGAGCATCAAATCGCTTTTCGGGGTCTTCATGGGTGATAAGGTGAATCATCAGCGTGTCTTCGGCAAAGCTCTTCCGAACAATGAGGTTTTTGAAAAAGCCCTCTCGTTTGCGCGGGTTCCATGCTGCAAGGCCGGT